>CAXBJE010000001.1:0-29076 GCA_963975525.1 uncultured Owenweeksia sp.
AAATTCTATTTTGCTATTTATGGTACCGGCTGATGCCAATGATATGGCTGGGGAATACAACATCCTGTTAAAAGAGCTGGAAAAGTACAACCCTGAGTTACTGGATAAAAAGAAGATTTTGGCAATATCAAAATCAGATATGCTTGACGAAGAGCTTCGCACTGAAATGGCGGAGTTGCTGGATAAGGATTTACCTGATGACTTGGAACGTGTATTCATTTCTTCAGTTTCGGGTTTTGGTTTAGATAAACTGAAAGACATTATTTGGAAAGCCCTTAATGATGAGTGAAATTATCAGGTGGGATACGGAATTGTTTCTGTTACTCAATAACCTTGGTAAGGAGCCAATGGATATTTTTTGGGTGATGGTTTCAGGCACTAAAATCTGGATACCGCTTTACGCTCTACTTGTATTTCTTCTATTCAAATCCCTCAAGGGTCATGCTATTTGGATAGCAATATTAATTGCCCTTGCCAATGTGTTTTTTACAGATTTTGGGAGCGTTTGGTTGTTCAAGGAGCAATTTCAGCGCCTGCGGCCATGCCACGTAGAGGCTTTAATTGACCAAATGAGAATGGTAAAAGGAAGTTGCGGTGGTCAATATGGCTTCATCTCTTCACACGCGTCTAACACCTTTGGTATTGCGGTACTTGTTGGATTAATGATTCGTAGAAAATTTCCAATTGCCATCTATCTGCTAATTGGTTGGGCTCTACTAGTGAGTTTTAGTAGAATTTATCTCGGTGTACATTATCCATTAGATATTATTTGTGGGGGACTTTATGGCGGATTGTGCGGAGCCATGATGTACTTTTTATTTACAACCATAACCCATAAATATGAATTGGCTTAGCCTGGCAGCTGTATTTATTGGAGGTGGCTTGGGGAGCCTTAGCCGCTTTATGGTTTCCAAAATTGTTCTCTTTTTCCAGTATTCCGGTCGTTTTCCAATAGCTACTTTGCTGGCCAATGTATTGGCGTGTTCTGTAATGGCATTGGTGCTTTATTTTACCTTACGGGAAAAGGCTATAAGCGAGGGCTGGAAGTTATTTTGGCTAGTTGGCTTTTGCGGTGGCTTTAGCACCTTCAGCACTTTTAGCTATGAAAATTGGGTGCTTTATAAGGAAGGATATTATTTGGCTTTGGGCCTAAACGTGGTTTTGAGTATTGTCCTTTGTTTTGCGATTTTCCTGTTTGCAGGGAAATATTTTATCGCAGCAGAGTAACGTGTCCTTTACTTACATGCTCTTTTGCTCCGTCTTTAACCGTGCCTATAAAAACGTAGGTGTATACTCCAGAGGGTAATGCTTTTCCACTATTGTAGTGATTGCCATTCCACCCATCATATGGGTTACTGGAACTATACACAATCTCGCCCCAACGATTGTAAATTTCCATATACATTTTGGAAATTCCACTCATCTTAAAGGTGAATTTATCATTGATACCATCTCCATTTGGGCTGAAGGCACTAGGTATATACAATGTAAATGGATCATCAACTCTAATGGTGTCAAACAAAGTATCACTACAACCATACTGGTTGTAGCTTATATGTATTACCTCAAAATTTCCTGTATCCGAAAGTGTAAATACATTTTCAGATAGATTTTCAATTTCTTGGCCGTTGGGCAAAATTGTAAAGGTGGAAGTGTGCCCTGTGGAGGCGTTGCTTACCTGAAACTCGGGGTCATAGATTGACTTTTCTTTGGCCAGCCAGCTCAGGTCACTAAAGGGAACCGGATATACTTCAATTACATTTTGATACTTGGTGTATCCGGAATCAATACAACCTCTGAGTGATTTTATGGAATGCTCAACTGTATATAGGCCCGGGGTGGTGTAAACATGACTTGGGTTTGGGGCTTTGGAGTAGTTTCCATCTCCAAAAGACCACCAGTGTTCTACGGGACCCATGGCCACAGTTTGGTCAGTGAAGTTTACTTTATGTGGCAAACAACCTGTGCCAGAAGGTACTATTTCTCCAATTTCAGGGCGTGTAAAAATGTCTATGGAATCGCCATAGGTATAGTCACAATTAAACTCTACTACGGTTACAGAAACGTAATAGGTACCAGGTTTTGTCCAGGTTACACCCTGTGGAGATTGCTGAGTACTGTTAGTTCCAATGGAGGTGGTGCCACCAAAACTCCAAAAAAATCGGGCATTAGGGGTAAAGTTTCCAAAGGCCATAAAATCAATATGATTTTTGGTAAAGCATTGTTCACCCTGGTACACATACTCAACTCTGGTACTATCATAAACCTTAAATAAAGCATAGGTCGTATCAGCGCAGCTGCTATTAGGATCTGCAATTAATCGTACTTCATAAGTGCCGGTATCTTTATAAAAGTATGTTGGGTTTGCTAATCGGCTGGTGTCTGCGTTAGTGGTGGGGTCTCCAAAATCCCATAGGTAGGTTTTAGCATACTGGCTTATATTTTTAAACCTGATTTTTCCTCCTGAACAAAGGTTTTGAGGATTAGCGGCCTGATCTTCTATACGTGCAATTATTGATCTACAAGAATTAGTTACGTTAAACTGAAAGTCTCTGCGGGTAGTGCTTAATGGGATGCCGTTTCGGTATTCAGTAACACAAATGGCAAACACAAATTGACCAATCTGATTTGGAGTGCCGCTCAAAATACCTGTTTGTGAATCAATATAAAAGGCAGGAAAACTGGAGATTGGATTTTGAACTCCATAACCGGGTAGAAATGGAACGGCCTGATATGGTGGTGGTGTGGCGGGGTTTGGAGCAATTTGACCACCAGTGTTACTACCTCCGTTTAAAGGGGTGCATAACTCATAGTGCAAACTATCTCCATTCAAATCATTTGCACCAAGATTTAGCTTAACCGGTACATTTTGGCAAAGTACCACAGGTGGGTCTCCTCTAAATTTTGGGCTTGAATTACAGGTGAAATCAAAATGAGGAATTGATGTGGTAAAAGTAGAACCCCATTGCGAGCTGTTATTATTAATGTTGGTGATGGTATTGTTTCTACAGCACCTTTGATGTGTAATAGTATAACCGCCACTGGCTGGAGGTAAACTGAAAGTGTGTACGTATAGAGCTCTTTCCGTACAAACAGACTGTGGTAAGGATGTACAGTTATTTGGAGCAATTAGAGGGAGGCCATTGACTCGCAACAGGGGAACACTATCATTAGCCACAAGCATATTGTATTGATCGTAAACCGACATCACCGCATGAGAATCAAACAATGCTCCTGTAGAAAGACAATCTCGATAAATGATTAGGGTTACTTCGTAGTTATTATTACCCAGGCATCTGTAGGTCATTTCGCCACCTACCAAATGTGCAGCCTTACCTGTAAAAAGGAAAGCCACAAATAGTAATAACGAAAGGGGTAGTTTAATAAATCTCACAAAAGGCCAACTCAAAGTGTCCTTAAATTTATTAAAAATTAGGGTTGAACAAACATGGCCTACGGATAAGACCTTTGAAAATTATTGAAGTACCATTTTGTCAAAGGGTATACAAGTGTTGTATCCTTTGCATTTAAAGTAGGCTGGTACATCTTTTCCCAAGGCCAATACAAAATCTCCACCCCAGGCTCCCAATGATTTAACGATTCCATTAAACTCTGGAAATAGTTTAGCTTGTACAGTTGGCCTGTGAAGAAGATCCGACATGATACTCTCGTGTTCAGTAATCAAATCCCTCAATTCATTTTCGGATTTTACCAGAGTTAGAGCCAGGGAAATCTCAGAAATTCGGTCTAGCAAAGCACTGGCTTGGGAAGCAGCCATAAACTTTTCCACTTCCGGCTTGCTAAGTTGCTTTTGGTTTAAATGGATGAAATATACCTTAGAATAAAGTTCCGGCAGTTTAAGGTGATGGATGTAGATGTCAGAATCTTTGCGATAGAGAAGAGGTGATTTGGCGCTGGCACAAGCCACATCATAACCACTACCAATTTGTGTGGCAAAATGAAGTTTCATTTGATCGGCCCCAAGCCAATCGGAAATAAGGTAGGTTAGTGTACTGCTGCTGCCTAATCCCCAGCTGCGGTCAAACTCCAGTTTTGTTTCGGCCAGGCCGGGTTTAAATTCCTCTCCACTTAGCTCAAAACCCTTTTTTAACAGGTTTTGCAAAAAAGTTGCTTTATCATTATCGGAGGTTGAGAGGATGCTAAGATTAGAGTCAAAAACTACCTGCAGCCAAAGCTTATCCAGATGATCATAGCTATGCCAGGTAAGGTTACCAGCGTTACTTGCAGTAAAATGTAAGGATTGCCCAAGACTGGTTGGAATTGCCAAAGCCAATGAGCCCTTAAGCACCGAATATTCTCCGCTCAGTAAAAGCTTACCATGAGCGTAATAGGTTTTCAATGTTATACGTTTTTACCGATTTCCTGCAGGCTTGAAATTCCTCTCACTTCACAAAACTTCTTTACTGCCTCGCTATGCGATACTGTGTTGTGTTTAAAGTGATCCACAATCAGGGCCTTCTCTTCTTCGGTGGCTTCCAATTGATTAAGAATATTAAGGAGGTGCATTTTCATGTGACCTTTTTGAATGCCGGTGGTAACCAAAGCACGCAGTGCAGCAAAGTTTTGAGCCAATCCGGAACAAGCAATTATAGACATTAGTTCATAGGCAGATGGTCGCCCCAGCAAATCCAGTGAAAACTTTACCATAGGGTGAAGAGAGGTTAAACCTCCTACCGTACCCAGTGCAAGCGGCACCTCAATCCAAAAAGTAAAAACGTCATCCTTAACATCACAATGCGTAAGGCTTTGGTATTGGCCAGTACGCGAAGCATAAGTATGACAGGCCGCTTCAACTGCTCTAAAATCGTTGCCGGTGGCAATAACCACAGCATCAATACCATTCATAATTCCTTTGTTATGAGTGGTGGCACGGTATGGTTCTATTTCTGCGATTTTCACCGCTCGTTGAAATTTTTCCGCGAATTCAGTGGCACTCATGTCAGTACCATCAGTAAGCTTATCAACCGGGCAAGAAACCTCGGCTCTAACAAGACATTCTGGTGTGTAGTTAGAAAGTATACACATCACCACCTGTACCTTTTTCTCTTCAGCGGTAAAGCGACTATCAGCTTCAATGGCAGCCGTTAGGGTTTTAGAGAATTGCTCCAGGCAAGAGTTAATAAAATTGGCCCCCATGGAATCACAGGTTTCAAAGTGCGCCTCTAACTGATAGTAGTTTTCAAGTTTTGAGGTTTTATCCTTTAAAGTAATATCCAGTATCCCACCACCTCTGGCCCTCATGTTGGCGGTAAGTCCGGCAGTATCATCAAAAAATTTGGGCTTTACTTCCTCGATAAATGCGTTTAGCTTTTGAGAATCACCAGAGTATATAAAATGAACATGTCCAATCTTATTGGTGGAAATTATTGTGGTTTTAAATCCCCCGCGATCAAGCCAAAAGCTGGCACTTTTTGAAGCGGCAGCTACTACGCTGCTTTCCTCAATGGCCATGGGTATGGTTAATAATTTACCATCAATAAGGAAGTTTGGAGCTACACCGTATGGGGTGAAAAAATTACTTACAGTATTTTCAATAAACTCATCATGTAGCTTCTGAACCTTCTCATCCTGATGCCAGTAAGTATGCAAAAGTTCTATTGCGCTTTCTTTGTTGTCAAAGTATTGGTCAACAATCCACTCAATTTTGGCTTCTTTCGATAATTTTGAAAATCCTTTTACGGGGTTTTGCATTTTTTTCAAAGATTAGGGTGCGAATATACAAAGCCTTTATAGGTAGAATAGTATTGTAAGAGGTGCTAAATTTTAGTTAATGTTAGCAAACTAATGACAGAAACAAAGTGTAGTGCATGTGGTTTTTGGTTGGGAGACCATCAGATAAAATGTATTTATTGTGGTGAGGCATTACCCAAAAACTATACAAGCTCTAATGATATATCAAACCCCGAAAAGCATCATAGTTTAAGGAAGTATTGGTTCAAAACAATATGGCGCAGGGTATTCTCCGGAACTTCTAACAGGAGTTAGTAAACCATTCATTACCATAATTATTGAGATAAAAAATGTAGGAATCGTAAATTGACGTACTTTTAGCGTCCAATTTTATCTCCAACCACATTCACGGCTAATTAGGTGACCCAAAACAACTTACAAACTACCTTCACTTTCCCCAGCGGTATTGACCAGTTGTATGTGCCAAGGCAGGATGCAATTGAGAATACATTGTATTTAATGTATGAGGCTGCGGGATATGAAATGCCTAAAGTGTATTTCTTTAAAAGTCCACTGGCCCTGCAAATGGCTACCAATTATCTTTTTAAAAAGAGAAGGGGTATTGAGATGGAGATAGAATTTATGAAGGACTATCCATCTTTTTCTAATGCTCTTATTTATGATGAATTAATAACCCGGAGCAGGCAGAAAAACTTTTGGGAATTTATTTCGGCCAATGTAGCTGCCAAAGGTGCCCAGCATATAGCTGAAAGTTCTCCTTTATTAACCGATTTCAACAGATACCTGCATTTAGCAGATGGATTGGAAAAATCCGTTACGGATGATGTTAAAAAAAGACTGGCCATTAAGGGTATGGAATTCTTTGAAACTGCCAGGCATCCACATTTTAAGGATATTATCTGGCTTCTTTCTCACCGTCAGTTTTTAGATAAACTTAGTGATGAAGACCGAAACCTGTTTTTGATTTACTACGATTTGGTCCGAAATGGCTTAATGCACGCAGTAATGTTGGAAGGGGCCGTTTTCTGGTGCCCATTACCTACCACGTTAAAAATAAATGACCTTAAACAATTCCATTGCTCAACTGGCCCTGCAATGCAGTGGAACGATGATTATGGCGTATATTTTTGGAATGGGGTTAAGGTGCGAAAAAGACTTATTGAATTCCCTGAAAGTATTACCAGACTTGATGTACTTGAGGAAAGCAACCTTGAAATAAGGGAGTGCATGAAGCAACGAATGGGTATACAGAAGTTTGCCGAACTTTTTACATTGCTTGAAGTGGACAGCGACATCAACTCTGATGGAATTGAGCAGGTTTTATGGCGAACAACCCATGTTGACGATTTAACCAGAGATAACCTGTTTTTCGCAAAGTTGTCCGATCCCCAAAGCGGTGTTACCAAGGTTAGCGAGGTGCCCGCGGGTACATCTAATGTGTGGGAAGCCATGGCCATTGTCTATGGCGAATCCAAACAGAAAATCACATCAAGGATTAAGGTGTAGCCTTATCTTCTTCCTCAGGAAACCATAGTTTGTACGTAGCATGTAATTTTTGATTGTAGAGATCAATCATTTTGGCTTTTGAATCTGTCACCAGTCCCATCACCCTATACTTTCTTTGATAAAATGGAAATGGTGATTTTAAGGGAAACAAGTTCCCATCCATTATAATAAGCCCTTTTATTCCCAGGTTTTCAGTTTCAGAAAATTCAGCTGTATAAATGGCTCCCTGCAAGCTATCCACATCTACAATTTGGCGATTGGCATTAAAAACAAGGCCTTCAAAATTTCTTTCGCGAATATCGTCTGATGATGGTGCGTAGAAAAAGTACACTCTACAAAAGTCAAAGGCGTTGGTGAATGAAAGCAGGATTTCTTTGTTTTCCTGATATAAACGCTCTTTCAGTTGTTCGGCTTCTTTATGCCTTCCTTGTGCTTCTAAAGCCGAAATAGAAGCCTCGTTAGTTTTTAGCCTAACCAGTAAGGTGCCATTTTTCAGTTGCTGCAAATCCGCCTTCGCATCCTCTTTTGTGTATTGACCAAATGTGGTAATGGTCATTAGCATAATCAGTTGTATAAAGAGTTTGCGCATCTATCAGGCAATTTGTTGAGGCATAAATATACTTAGTTGTACAAATTGGTCCACTGTTAATTTAGTGGAAGGTTGTACACCAGCCTAAGATTCGCAATTAAGCCATCCTCAAACCTTTCGTTTTTCCTTACCCTGTCATCTCCAATGCTAATTACAGTAATTCTGAAATCCATTTTGTCATCCTCATCATATTGGGCATAATCACGGCTAAGTGCATATCCAACGCGGGCTTCCAAATGCAGATTGCCAGCCAGCCTGTATCTACCAAAGGCGGTAAGGTCAATACTTTTACGTTCCATGTAATCGCCAGCATAGCCTTCCCCACCAAGGGCATAAGAGGTTACTAACCCAAACTGAGCAATACCTGCGGTAAAACGATCATTAAACTTGTAGCCAATTTTAGCATAGATAGGAACCAAACCGCTTATATTCCATTTGGAGTTTCCCACATTCCAATCCAAATAGATGAGAGGCACCAGCATGGAGCTGAACAAATCCTGATTGTACATGGCGCCAAAGCGCATCAGCAGCTTGTCACTGAATTTTTTTTCGAAAAGACCTATAGCGCCTAATTGTAAGCTACGCCCGTCCATGTTCTGAAAATCGCTCATCAGTCTTGGGGCAAAAAGTAACTGAATGGCTCTGTTATTACTAAGTTTTTGCACCCACCCTGTTTGCAGAATAAAACCATGAAGCTGAACCGGGTTGAAGACGCTATCACCAAAAGCTCTGCAGGAACTTACAGCGGAGTAGTTGTAAGTTAAGTCACTATACCATATTGTTTTTTCATTCTTAAATACCACTGGTAGTTTAAGATTTATCAATCCCGTGGTTTCAGATGCCTTTCCGGGAACTTCTAAATAGGGAACCTCAGGACTAAATTGTCCTGAAACGGTAACCAAATCTATACTTTGCTGTGCCTTGGCTGTATTGCAACAGAGTAGTGCGAGAGAAAAAACCGTAGGGAGAAGGCTGGCGCGCATATTAGCACAGATTTAAGTTAAGCACAACCGAAGGAACGAAATTTTCCGATACACTTATTTCTTTCCCATTTCCCGCTCTAAATGATCGATGTAAAGTATTCCACGCAAGTGATCAATTTCATGCTGGAAAATTACAGCGGTAAAGCCTTCCACAGTTTCCTTGTGATGCGAGCCATCCATCCTATCATATTCTATAATGATGGATTGTGCGCGGCTGCTCAAGGTATCTACCCTGTTTGGGATAGAAAGACAGCCTTCCCGTTCAATTTGCTTTTCATCACTGTAAGTATTGATAACAGGGTTTAAGTAAACCTCAAATGGAAATCCGGGCTTATCAAAGCGCTGCACCCAAATAATGTTTTTTAAGATGCCAACCTGCGGGGCAGCAATGCCCACGCCCATATTGGCGCTATCGGTTACCGTTTGGTATAATCTTTTTACAAAATACTCAAGGGCAGGGTCTTCCGCATCAGGTTTAATAAAGGAGGAGGGGGTTCTCAGAACTACCGAGTCACCTGGAATGGTAATAAGGTAAACCCGCATAGGATCCAAAGAATCACCGGCCATTATCATAGCCATCTCCTTATGGGTAAAGCGCCCCTCGTTGGAAATGTTTTTGGTGATGGAGCATGCGGTTACAGCTATAAACAACAGAAGACAGTAGATATAAGATGTTAGATTTGAGGCTGCTAACTCAGTTTTTGTCATACTCAATTTAATACCAAACTTTGGAGATTTACTGTTTATCATTCGTTCCTGATAATTTAAGTCATACGCCTTGGTGTGGAACAGTGCTAGGCTTCACCGTTAACCGAAAAGTCAAAATAATCTTGTTCAGTCAAGTTAATTTTCACTTGCCAATAACAAGGGCCACCATCAAGAACAAGATTTATAGTATTTTTCCAATCATCTTTCTGCCAAATAATTCCTTTGGCCGTTTCTTCAGGATATTGAAGAATTTCGCACAAAGCATTTATATAAACGATTCTCTGTCCTTCATCATTAATATAGAATGCGTACTGACGATAGTATCGCTTCATGCTTTGGAGTGTAGGCTTTTTTAAAAAATCAAAAATGCCCTCGGAGTCAGCTTTACGTAAAATTTTGTCGATCAACTTCCAATCAGCCGAATCAGGTTCCCAAGTTTTTACAGGTGGAGTGGTTATAAATTTCAAGAAGGATGTGTCGTTGACAACTGCCACCATTGAATCAACAACTTCGGTTTTCAATGTTTCTGTTTGCTGGTGTTGATTGTTTGAACAACCAAAGATAAGCTGGATAATAATAAATATGGGTAGCAGTAACCTCATTAGCCCTTCGTTCTAAAAATTTCGACCAAGACCAAGTTCGCCAAATGCTAAGAAATGAATCCATATTAGAATGGGAAAGATTAAGACAGCAACAACCTTATTAATAGTACTTTCATTTTTCGCTTTAAAAACGCCAATTAGCAGAATAATAAACGCTGGAACCAACCCTATGAAAAGTAGCATGTGAATCCAACCTAATCCCTGTCGATCGTGATAGCCTCCAGAAAATAGCTTTATTAGAATGTCATGAAAGGAAATCGCTGCCACTAATAAAGCACTTCGTACTATGATGTTAACCTCCTTATTTAGTGGACAAATTATAACCGATAAGGCCAATAGCACAAATGGCGTAAGAAATATTCCGCTTGGAGCAAGAAAATGGCCAAGAAGTCCATTGGCTAAAATAATTATCCCAGAAAGGGAAATTGCTTTGCTCGAGCTCATCTTATATCCCCAACGCCTTAGCCGTAGCTGCAGGCACCGCATCTTTATGCACCATCACAGAAATGGTTTTAAGCTTAATGTAGGCTTCACTCATGTAAACATAGCCTCCATTGGCCACTCGTGAACCTGTGCCCCAGGAGTTTTTAACCTTGTAATAGCGATTGCCGTTTTGATCTGTAACAACACCGGTAATATGCATAAGGTGGTCATCAGTGGTGGTTTGGTTTTCAAATAGTTCCTGGCGGTAAGCCTGTGTAATTTTCATTTCAGGCATTGGCTTTTTAAGCGCTTCCTTATTTTTTGAAGCATCCGCAGGAATTACCGCTACACCATCTCCGGCCGAAAAGGTAGGTTCACTCACATCGCAATCCAACTCAATGGTATATCCGTTTTTAAGGGCTTCATCAATCACCTTCATCATTTCATCCAATGGCACATTGTACATGCTTCCATTGCTAAAGTTATCAGGAATATTAAGGATAAAACTGGCATAGAATGGCTGATGGCTAAATGAGGTAATGGTTACATAGTCGTTTGGATTAAGACCCGTCATCTCCAAAAACGACTTAGGCGTAAATTCCTTGTCATCATATTTAAAAGTAGTTGGTGCCTCACCTAGATAATAGTTTAGGGTAGAGTCCACAGAAGCACGCCATTTTGGGCTCAAAGTACCGTTTGGCCTTTTGTTGTATTCGTTTAAAAGGTTTTCCAGTTCTTCAGCAAGTTTAGAGTGGTCGTGGCCTTCAGCACCATCTTTAATGCCTGTATAGGCACTGTTGGGTACAAGTCCGTATCCTTTTACCGAGTTGATTACATCGTGGGCTAATCCACCTTCGCTAAACTGAGCTTTGCCTTGACGCATCAGGTAGTTTTCCGCTTTAGCTGGATAGGTACAGCGTACATTATACATCTCCGAAAGGTCAATTTCCTTCCCGCTGATTCGCATTATTTCCGACTCAAGAAAAGATGAGGTTGAAAAACTCCAGCACGTACCCGTGCGGCCTTGGCTTATTACTGGTGTGGTTTCTAGATTTATCTCATCAGTAAACTTATAACCCTGTGCAAAAAGGGTAGAAGTAAATAGGAAGGCAAATAGGAGAATGAAATTTTTCATTTTATAATGTGTAATTGAATTTTTGAAAATAAGGTTAGCGAAAATAAGGAATGAGAGTGTAATGATTAGAGGCTTTCAATCCTCCTCACTATCTCATCTCCAATGGCCAATCCCGCAGTAGCAGCAGGGGAGGGCGCATTGATAACGTGAACTGAATTACCAATTTGTTCTATATAAAAGTCATCAACCAAAGTTCCATCTGATTTTAATGCCTGAGCCCTAACTCCTGAACGGGCCGGTATTATTTCATCAACTGTCAGAGATGGTATCATTCCTTGAAGTGCGGCCAAAAATCGCTTTTTTGAAAAGGCCCTTTTGTATTCGTCTATACCCTTGGCAGTATGCTTTTTAAACAGCTTAACAGTTCCAGGGAACCTCAAGGCATCAACGGTATCTTTCATGTCAAACGCAGTTCTTGAGTAGCCCTCTCGCTTAAACGAAAAAACAGCATTAGGCCCACATTCTATAGAGCCATCTGTCATTCGGGTAAAGTGAACTCCCAAAAAAGGGAAGGCAGGATCAGGCACAGGGTAAATGAGGTTTTTTACTTTGTGGATAGCACTTTCGGCCAGTTCATAGTAATCTCCACGAAAGCCAACGATGGCAACATCCAGTTTTAAGCCTTCCATTTTGGCCATTCTATCAGCCTGCAAGCCGGCACAAAAAACTTTCTTCTTTAAAACAAACTTGCCCTGTGATGTAATGAGGCCCGATTGCCCATCTTCATTAAAGCTACCAAGTGCCTTTGTGTTGAGGAAAACCCTGCTATCGGGGTTTATTTGGGTAATTAATTCTGCCAATTTCTGACATAATCCCTTAAAATCAATTATGCCCGTTTGGGGTACATGTATAGCTTTAATTCCTTTAGCAAAAGGCTCAAAATCAGAAATCTCATCAGGACCAATCATTCGTAAATCAGAAAGTCCATTTTCCGTTCCACGTTCTATAATTCCTTGTAAAATGGGTAGTTCGGACTCTTTTGTTGCCAAAATGATTTTCCCACAAACGTCATGCGCCACATTGTGTTCTTTGGCAAAAGCCACCAATTGCTCACGGCCATCCATGCAGTTTTTAGCCTTGTAAGAACCTGGCTTATAATATATGCCTGAGTGTATTACACCGGAGTTTCGCCCTGTTTGATGGGCGCTTACCGCTGCTTCTTTTTCAAAAACAGCAACAGTTAGTTGAGGATATTTTTTTTGGAATTTATAAGCTGTAGCTAACCCTACAATGCCAGCACCTACTACGCCTAAATCAAATGTGTTGCTCAATTAAATGGATTTGAAACGAAAGTAACAAGTACTAATAAAATGTAGTGGCTATTACTGCAATCCTATTCTGCCTCGGGCAATTTTGGTTTTACAATGGTAAATACCCTTGATATGTTGAAGCCCAGGTGGATGGCTCCATCCTTCCATTGGCCGGGGGTTTGAGCAATGGTATATGGGTCGGCAATACCCCTGGAATTGGTGAAGAAGATTTGAAAAACGTGCCCACCGGTTTCAATATCAATACCTGCAGAAAGCACATTTTGGTTTTGTTGCATAACCACTTCGGCACCTAGGGTATGAAGGCTGGTTTCCAATGGGTTAATCTGGTAAATGTACTCTAAGGAAAGCCCGATTTGTTGGGTAAGCTTTAAACGGGCTGCAGTTCCGATGGAAAGAATGTCATTGTCCTCACTGTTTAAACTTACAAGGTTAAAATGCACATGAGTGGGTACAACTTCAAGTGAAAACCGTTGAGAAAATTTACGGGCTATCACCAACTGATTGGTAAAGCTAAGCCGATCACTTTCGTTATAGGGCACCTCTAAAGTATAGCGCTCATTATTCCAGGTAAGTGATGAATACCCCACCAGGGAAAAAGGCATGACCCTGGCACCCTTGCTCTGGCGGGCAATACGATACTTTACAAAACCGGAGTAGGTACGTGGCGATGCCGTTCCAGAAGACAAACCAAGGTTAAGCCAATCGGTAACACCATAATCAAGTTGCAAGGCCACCTCTGCGGTATTCATCCCCAGGTTATTATAGAGGTAGTCATTGTTAAAAGCCCCAAAGCGGTGGATGAAAATGTACTGTAATACCCCCTTGGCGGGAAGCTGTGGAGATTGTAGGTTAATGGCCCTTGTACCCTTAAAAGTGGCAAAAGCGTATTCGGTAATCTCCTCTTGTTCAGATTCAAGGTCGGCCAACAAGTCATCCTGGGCGGCAACTGGAGTTGAAAAAAAACATAAGCATAGGGCTGAAGCCAGCACGCTGCTTATTCTTTTATTTTTTGTCATAGCTTATTTTAACGGTAACCTCAATTACTGATGAGATGTTATCTTTTTTTCCTGCCGGGATTTCAACCCCATAATCTTCAGGCCTGATTTTAAACTCACTAGATAAGGTTACTTTACCATCCTTAACAGTAATGGTGGCTTTTTCTTCCATTTTCTTTTCCACGCCATGCAAAGTCATAACTCCGGAAAATGTAGCCCTGTATGTTCCATCCTTGGTAAAGTCAACTTCTGAAAAGTTACTGATAGTACCTTTAAAAGTACAGTTTGGAAACTTGCCACTTTCCATGTAGTTCTCATTAAAGTGTTCCTGCATTAGGGCTTTTTCAAACTGAAACCCTTTAATAGGAACCAAAAAAGCAAATTCGCCATTTTCGGTATTTATAACGCTGGATACCTGCTTGTTCGCGGCCTCTATATTTTCAACGGGGGCTTCAGAAAAAAACTTGACATAGCCCGTGCGGGTAGAAAGTTTTTGAGCAAAAACGCCTACAGAGAATAAGAGAGCTAGTGCAATTAATTTAATTTTCATGTTTTTGAGATTTTGGGATTAATTATTTTGGGCACCATTGATTACCCATCTTAAGATTTTGTCTACCTCGCATTGCGGCAGCGGGCCCCCTGGAGGCATAATTGGTCCGGGGTTTCCTGTAATTCTATTTTCCAACCTGCCATCATCGGCCACCTTTTTAACATCTGAATAAGTGCTTAAATCTAATCCTGATTGCCTATCTGAGGTATTATGACAAAATGGTACAGCGCAGTTTTGAGCAATAATAGGCTGTATGGTGGCTGCAAACTTCGTATTGGTTGTGTCACAATCAGCGGTTACAAAGTCTTGGTACAAATCTTCTTTATTATCAGAGTAGCATGAGATCGTAAAGGAAAGAATAAGTATTAGCAAAAAAGCTTTGGGTATGTACTTCATTTAATCTTTTAATTATTTGGATAACCGGCCTTTACCCAGGCATCAATTTGTTGGAGTTTACAATCGTCCAGTTTGATACCGCTAGGGGGCATTACGGGCAATCCGTTTCTATGGTTTATCCTTGGAATTACCTGGCTAAAAATAACGGCCTCCCTTCTGTTCATATAATTGGTAAGCAGCAAACCTCCGGCAGGTGTAGCTCCTGAATGACATACGGCACAACTCTTATCAAAGATTGGTTTAATGTGCAATTGATAGGAAATGTTTACAGTGTCACATTCATCACAGGTTAAATTCTGTGCGCCTTGAAGTATCCATTTTGCTATTAAATCAATGTTGGCTTGCGTGAGCTTACTATTAGGTGGCGGAGGCATTCGCTTATCAGGATCATTATCTGTAATAACTTCATAAAGGTCGCTTCCATTCAAGTCTCCGGGCCTTACATCAGCCGTAGCAATAGTGTTTTGATAATTATTTAGAACCACCCCATCCGATGCGGTCCCTGTATTATGGCAACCGGCATAAGCACAGTTGGAAGATAGAATTGGCAAGATATCTCTTGAAAAATATACCGTATCAGGATCACAGGGTTTCACATTTGGTCCCTGTGTTGTATCCGGTGGCTTATTAGTGGTGTCAGGCTCCTTAATGGTATCGTTTCCCATTCCATTAGGTGGAGCAGGAAAAGGCTCATGAACACACGAGTACACAACCGCTGATAAGACAATTAGAAATAATATGGCTTTTCCTGACTTCAAAACATGCATTTTTTAATACCAACCAAAAATAGTTGTTTAAACTTTGATTGATAGTTCATTTTGCTCAAATCGCAAATTCCCATTCTCAATTCGTAAAAAAGCAGGCCGGAACTATAAGGAAATCTGCTCCAGCCCGCCAATGGCAGAGTTTTCTAATCAATAACCAATCTGCCGTAGTGCCAGTTTTTTTGCTTATCCATAATTTGAATGAGATATAGCCCGGGTTTTATGCCATCTAAATTCCATGTCATATCAGTTTGATAAGATTTCCTCTTGACAATCCGTCCACGAGTATCTATCAGTCTAATCTCATTATTAGTCCACTCTTCTGGCAGGTTTAGATAAATTTTGTCCTTGGCGGGATTCGGATAAATAGCATCTTCGCTCAGTCTGTAATCAGCAATCCCGATAGAGTTGGAGTCCACAACATTAAGGGTAAACCCTGCCTGAGTGTTTTTGTAAATCAAGTTGCCCAAAGAATCAAGACCAACAGTATCACAAAAGGTATGGCTGCAAACGTTGCTGTTGGTGTCGGTTGTGACTATGGTGAGGCAAACCGCATAGGCACCTGTGTTGGCATAAGTATGTACAGGAAGCCTTTGTGTAGAAGTATTTCCATCACCAAAGTCCCAAAAATAGGTGGTGGAGTAGTTTGGATTATTGACAGCGGGGCTGGAATTGTTCACTATGTACACATGATTTCCACCAGAGTGCGTAGTATCAACCCAATAAGAAGCGAGGCAAAAACTTGTTGAGGGTGAACCAAGATAACGAAGGAGGGTGCCCCCATCACCAACCGCAAAACCAGCCTGGGCGTTTAAAAAATGTACATCGTTTAATTCAACAAAGCTGATAGCGGAAATTACGGTGTCCACATTCCAGTTGTTACCACCATCCACAGTTTTACCCATTTCGCCCATTTCACCCACTACATATCCGTTGGTAGCGTTTGCAAAGTGTATCGCGCTGATTTCACTTATTCCAACCACTGTAGTAGGGCTCCAACTGTTTCCCGCATTAGTGGTTTTAAATATGCCGTTTTCCCCCGCAACAAATCCGGTGGTGGCATCCAAAAAATAAATGTCCTTGTTATCATCAGAGCCCAGGCTCGCTGCAGAAGTCCAGGTACTACCACCATTGCTGGTTTCTAAAAACACACCATCCCTACCGGCCACAAAGCCACGATTGGGAGTCAAAAACCACACACTTTCCAACCTGTCTGTTGTTCCACTTGTTTGCACTGACCAACTGCTGCCCCCGTTGATGGATTTTAAAATAGTGCCATTTCTGCCAGCTATATAGGCCGTTGCTGTATCGGCAAAGAAGATGGATTCTAGGTTTGCGGTTACTCCTGATGGTATAGTAGTCCAGTTAAGCCCTCCATTGGTGGATTGTAGTATTAAACCATCGTCTCCCACAGCCCATGCTTGGTTAGCGGATATGAATGTTATATCTGCAATACCATCCTGAGCGTTAGTTACTGCTGTGTCCCAAGTATTTCCACCGGTATTGGAGTAATAAATGTTGCCTAAGTCGCTGCCGATAAACACAGTGCCATTGGGCGTAATATGGGTACAATTAAAACTTTCGATAAAGGAGGTGCTCAAATGCTGCCACCCATTTTGTCCATATAGGATCGGGGTAATGAGGATAAGTAGTAATGTCTTTTTCATGGTATAAGTTTTAATAATTGGCAACCAAAATTCCGCTATCACATTTATTCAGAACCCTACTTTTACCTGAATTGTTGACTCACTAAGTTGAACTCGTTTATTTACAAGATGAATTCGGAAGGAGTGCATATTGACTGATTTACTGGGTTTAAAATCAATTTTTTAGCTTGGATATTGAATTGCCGCGTTTAGCGCCTTTTTTTACGGATTCGGCTTGTTTTGCCCATGCTGTTTGCGTAATTAATACTTAATTGTTCCTCTTGATTTAGCTTTACAACCAAACTTCAATACCATAGTTTATGCGGTTATTAATTGCAGCCATTATTATCTCCACACTTTCTCCGTTAAAACAAAGTGGCTTATGGAAAGGGTCTAAAGGAACTATAGCTTTTACCAGCGATGCTCCACTTGAGTTGATAGAAGCCGAGAGCAATCAGTTAACTGGAGTTTTAAAGCCTTCTGAAAACACCTTTGCCTTTCTCATTCTTACCAAAACCTTTAAAGGATTCAACAGCCCTTTGCAGCAAGAGCATTTTCATGAGAATTATATGGAGAGCGAAAAGTATCCAAAGGCTACCTTCTCAGGAAAATTTATTGAAAATGTAGCGGATTTGAAGGAGGGCACACATGAGTTACGCGCTAAGGGAATGCTAGTTATTCATGGCGTTTCTGTAGAGCGGATTATTAAATGTACCGCAGAGGTGAGTAAAAAAGAGGTGACAATCACGAGTAACTTCAACGTGCCATTGGAAGACCATAAAATTTCGATTCCTCAAGTGGTATATCAAAAGATAGCAGAGGAAATTTATGTAAAGGTCAAAATCACACTGCAACCTTCATGAAGCACTGGCTAACAATTATTATCGGTTCCCTGGCTATTACTGTTTTAAGCGCCCAGAGTTTTAATTACCGTGAGGTTGATTTACCACAGGGCATACAAGCTTCAGATATAAAATTACTGTATACCGATAACAATGGCTTTGTTTGGATTGCGGCCAAACAATATTTGTATTGGCACGATGGAAACGGCTTTCGTGAGATTGAGGTAAATAAGGAAATAGCCGGAAATGAATTCAGCAGTTTATATCAGGACAACGCAGGAAAGTATTGGATTGGGTGCATCAACGGTGAAATATATGTTTTAAAAAATAATGGGGTAGAAGCTTATAAGCCGGAAGAAGGAACACCGGCCGTTGCCATTATAAATTGGGCTGAGGATAAAAACCAGCAGCTTTGGATGTGTACAAATGGGGAAGGGGCGTATGTGAAGGCCAGCAATGGCAGATGGTATAACTTTAATCAGGATGAAGGCTTTCTCAGTAATGAAACCTATGACATTGTACCCTTAAATGATGGGGTGGCTGTAGCAACTGATCAAGGGTTGGTTTACTGCACCTTTAAAGATGGAAAGAAAAATATTGAAGTGCAGAACAAGTCCCTCGGACTTAGTGATCAGATTGTAAAAGACCTACACATTGATAACACTGAGATGATTGCGGCCTTTTATGAGCCATTTCTAAACACACTCAACTTCTCCCAATCAGTACTTGATACCATTGCAACACCTTCGTCAGATGCAAAGAAAATTCTGCGATCATCAGGTATAATTTGGTGGTTGGGCGAAAACGGAAAATTATTCAGGAAGGCCGAAAGAGGCAGTTGGGTACAATTTAGACCAGATCAGGCCGGCAGGTCCAGGATTCACACTTTTACAGAAGATAATGAAGGTCACCTGTGGGTTTTGGGCTCAAGGGGAATTTTAGTACTTGATGAATGGTATTCGCATATCAGTACTTCAGAATCGGTAACGGCCATTACCAACTCACCAACTGCAGTTTGGTACGCGCAAAAGGGCGATTTGTATCAATATGATTTATCAACGAATTCATCCCAAAAGGCATGGACAGGCTCAAACCTTATTTTGAGCTTATATACGGATAATTGGGGGAATATCTGGTGCGGCACCTTTGATGGCGGCTTGTTGAGGTTTAATCCTGAAACCTCAATAATGGAAAGTTATAACGAGCAATCAGGCCTTGCAAACAATAATGTACTTTCAATAGGAGGTAGCAAAAGAGCTATTTGGGTGGGTACTTTAGGAGGTGTGTCCAAAATTTCACTCGATGAGGGAGGTAAGGTAAAGGAGGTGAAAAGTTATGACCAGGCACATGGCGTGAGTGTTCAGTATATCTATTCCGTTCATGTAAGAGACAATGGTGATGTATATATAGGAACTGATGGCGAAGGGGTTTTGAAATGGAGTGGTGATAGGTTTAAACCAATATCCGGCAAAAGCCAGGATGGGGTTGTTCTGGATGTTTCCTCTGATGCTAGAGGTAATATTTGGTGGGTAACATCTGAGGGGATTCTTGAAGGATGGTCAGTTGAGGAGAAATTGGTTGCGGTACCCCCATATCCGGAAGATCCCGGAAAGGTGGCGGGAATCGAAACCCTTGAAGATGGCTCCATCCTGGTGATGCATGAGGGGGGAGTTCATCGTTGGATTCCTGAAACCGGTAAATGGGCTGCTTATAAGAAATCATTTGGTCTGGGCACTTTACAGCCACAGCTAAATGCCCATGCCATAAGTGATGGTGATTTGATTTACATGGGTACTTCAACCGGTATTTCAAGTCTGTCCATTAAACACCTTCCGCTGAGCACTGAACCCAAAACATTGATTCAGGGATTCCGCCTTTTTAATAAACCCACTACAAAAACTCAGTTTTCAGCAGACGAAAATTATTTTACTTTTCAATATGTGGGGCGCTGGTACACTGAGGCCTCCGCAGTGCGCTATAAGTTGCGATTAAAGGGTTTTGACCCAGATTGGACAGAAAGTAAAAATGCTGAGGTAAGTTACCCAAAGCTGCCTCCTGGAAACTATACGTTTGAGGTGGTAGCAGGGGTTGATGGAAATTATCCTGAAGAAGAAATAAAGAGTATATCGTTTACCATCAGTCAACCATGGTATGCCCGTTGGTACAGTATTGTGTTGGCTGTTTTGGTTTTGGCAGGTTTGGTGTTTTTCTTTTTCAGGATTAGGATAAATACGCTACGCCAAAAACAGGAACGTGAAAAACAGCAGGTACAGGCCCAGCTGGAAACTTTGAAGAGCCAGGTAAATCCACATTTTTTGTTCAATAGCTTTAATACCCTTATGGCGCTAATTGAGGAGGACAAGGAGGAAGCTACGGATTACCTTGCTGACCTGAGTGATTTTTTCAGATACATACTTGAGTTTAGGGAAGTAGATTTGATTTCGGTAAAAGAAGACATTAGGATTGTTCAAACATATCTTCAGTTACAGGAGAAGAGGTTTGGGGATAGTTTGGTTGCTAAAATTGATTTGAATGAAGAAGTTTTGGAAAGCTTTATTCCCCCGCTTACACTTCAGCTGCTTGTTGAAAACGCCTTTAAACACAACATAATTTCAAGGGAAAAACCGCTGGAGCTTGAAATCAGCCATAAGGGCGATACCATAGTGGTTAGTAACAGGCATTGGGCAAAGGCTCAAACAGATAAGAGTACCGGCTATGGCCTTGATAGCATTAAAAAAAAATATAAGTTTTATAACGCAGGACAGGTTAAGGTGGAGGCCTCCACAGGTTACTTTTCTGTTTACCTTCCGGTGATACATCAAAATAATAATTAATGACCATATTAATAATAGAAGATGAGGAGCGCGCAGCACGCAGGTTGGCCAGGATGACTTTGGAATTATACCCTGAGGCTGAAATAAAGGCAACTTTGGCAGGTGTTGGTGAGAGTATAAATTGGCTGAAATCCAACTCGGAAACCGATATTATACTTATGGATATTGAGTTAGCAGATGGGAAGAGCTTTGAGATTTTTGAGCAATACACCCCTAAAAGTCATGTTATTTTTTGCACCGCCTTTGACCAATATGCCTTAGAGGCATTTAAACATCACGGAGTTGCCTATCTATTAAAGCCCATTAAAAAGGATGAGTTGAAATCTGCTATTGAATTAGTGCTTAAACAATCTCGGTCAGAAATTAATTATGAATTGTTAGCCGAGGCTATTTCCCGTAAGGATACCCAATACCAAAAACGGATATTGGTAAGGTTGGGGCAACGTTACAAAGCCATTCCTGTAGATGAGGTGGCGTACGCTTTTACCGAGTCCAAAGCCGTGATGGTGATGACTTTTGAAGGAAAGGAAATACCAGTGGACCAAAGTTTAGAACAGCTTACCCAGATTTTGAATCCCCATAAATTTTTTAGAATCAACCGAAAGATAATAGTAAACCTTGACGGTATAGATAATATGTACGCATGGTCGCGATCAAGGTTGAAACTGGATTTAATTCCTGCAAAAGATTTAGATACAGTTGTGGCTACTGAGAGGGCCTCAAGTTTTAA
Organism: uncultured Owenweeksia sp.; assembly: GCA_963975525.1. Lineage (GTDB taxonomy): Bacteria > Bacteroidota > Bacteroidia > Flavobacteriales > Schleiferiaceae > Owenweeksia. The sequence continues at coordinate 21,687 of CAXBJE010000001.1, forward strand.
GGACTGGTTGGAGGGCAAGGGAATTAACTGAACCGTAGTTTGCCCAATTCGCAAATGTGCTTGTTAATTAAGGTATATGGAGCTTTGAAATGGTAAATTGTACAGTTGAAGCGGGTCAAACAAAGTGGACAGAAATTTTTAAAGAACTTACATTAGCTTAAAATCAAAATATGAAAAAGGTAATCTTAATAATATTAGTACTTGGTGTATTAGGGGGAATAGGAGCTTATTTTTATGTGTTTCACAAGCCCCACCGCGACTTAGCTAATGAAGAGGCGGCTTTAACCGAACAGGCAAATATTTTGGTAGACAAGTTTAGAGAGAATGTTGAATCAGCTAATTCCGTGTATCTCGATCAGATAGTTGAGGTGAACGGTGTGGCAGCTGAAGTGCACCCTGATCATATTCTACTGGAAGGTGGTGTATACTGCACCCTAGCTGAAGACGCTTTAAATCCTGAAGTTAATCAAGGGGGTGAAATAACCGTAAAAGGACGAGTGGTTGGATATGACGATCTGTTTGAAGAGGTAAAAATGGATTTTTGCCAAGTGGTTCAATAAACGTGATGCGTACGCTTTACTCTGAACAATAGGAGTAATCCAATTACAAAGAATATAGCCAGAGATAAGGCGCTAAGCCTCATGCTTCCTGTAATTTGAATCAACCAGCCATAGGTGATGGTACCTAATACGATGGCAATCTTTTCAGAAACATCGTAAAAACTAAAGAAGGAGGCATGGGCCTCGGTGTCTGGTAATAACTTAGAGTAGGTACTTCTACTCATGGATTGTATTCCTCCCATAACGAGACCTACGAGACCGCCCACTATATAAAACTTGACTTCAACCAAGGCATCATCCGCCTTAAGGCTGTAGGCAAAAAAGCAAATGAAGGCCCATATCACCACGCTGATTTTAATAGATTGCAGGTTGCCGAACTTCTCTGAGATTTTTGAAAACATCCACGCTCCAAAAATTCCAACAAACTGAATAATGAGAATGGTCAGGATGAGTTTAGAGGTTTCCAGTTTAAGTTCATTGGTGCCAAAGGGGGCCGCCATATACATCACGGTTTGTACGCCCACACTGTAAAAGAAAAAGCTGTAAAGGAATCTCCTAAGCGATTTTTCCCCTTTTAATTGTTGAATTACCTTTTGTAACTCTTTATAACCTTTAAATATAAAGCGTCTGGGTGTTTTGTGGTGATAAGGGTTGGCCGGTAAGTGCCTAAAGGTGTATTGCGCAAAACCTGCCCACCAAAGGCCCACTAGCAAAAAGCTGATTCTGGTGGCCAGTCCTTTGTCGGCAATGCCAAATGCTTCATGGCTTTCTATCATTACCAGATTTATGATAAGCAATAATGCCGCGCCAAAATAGCCAAGCGAAAAGCCTTTGGCACTAAGCGAATCCTGTTCTTCTGGTTTGGCAATTTCTGGCAAATACGCATTGTAAAAAACCAAACTGCCCCAAAAACCTATGCTGGCCAGTATGCTCATAATTAATCCAAAATAGATATTGCCCCCCTCAAAAAAGAAAAGTGACGAGCAGGATGCCGCACCCAGGTAACAGAAGAACTTGAGGAAACTCTTCTTCTTTCCCGATCTATCGGCAATTCCGGATAGAATGGGAGAAATGATGGCCACAATCAAAAAGGCAGCAGAAAGGGAATAACTATAGATAGCCATATTTTCATACTCGTATCCAAAAAACGAAATGATATTGCTATCGCCTTGCTTGGTTACATTTTCAAAATATATGGGGAATATGGCCGTGCTAATTACCAGCGAGTACACTGAGTTGGCCCAATCATAAAAGGCCCAGGCGTTTTTAGTTTTTTTGCTCATCGCGCCCAAAGATACTTTTTTGAATAAAGTGGTAATTCACCGGGCATATTCAGAATACCATCTGTTGTAAGTGGTTTATAAAACCATAATTCCAGACAAGGTAGGCCGCTGCCGTTACGGTTGTAAAATTATCTTTGCCGCAATGAAAATGTCCCCTTCCACTATTAAACAATGCAAGGAATTGATTGCCACTTCTCAAAGCATTGTAATAACAAACCACGTAAACCCTGATGGTGATGCCATAGGCAGTGCAGTGGGTTTACAGTTAATATTACTGGCCTTTGGTAAGGCAAGCACCATTGTAGTGCCTAACGACTATCCTGATTTTTTGAAATGGATGCAGGGGCCTTCGCAGCCGTTGGTGTTTCTTCAGGAAACGGAAGTGGCTCAAAAAGCAGTTGAGGATGCTGACCTTATTTTTCATCTGGATTATAATGCCTTAAAGAGGAGTGGCCCAATGGAGGAGGTATTGACTGGTGCTAATGCTAAACGGATTGTAATAGACCACCACCAGCAGCCAGATGATTTTGCGGATGTTTTGATTTCTGAAACCACGATGTCATCCACCTGCGAAATGGTGTATCATTTTGCCACCTTGTTAGGTATGAATGATCATATCTCGCTACAGGCAGCCGAATGTTTATATACAGGTATTATTACTGATACGGGCAATTTCCGATTTAGCGGGACAACCCCCGTAACGCATGAAGTGGCGGCAAGGCTATTGGAAAAAGGGGTAAAGCCACATGAAATTGCTTCCAGGGTTTATGATAACAATTCAGTAAACCGATTGGGGCTTTTGGGCCGAACACTGGACCGTATGACTGTATTGCCTGAATACAAGGCCGTAATTATGAGCCTTTCGGCAGAGGATTTGGCCGAGTTTAATTTCCAGAAAGGGGATACAGAAGGGTTTGTAAATTATGGGCTCTCCATTTCAGGTATTGCGTTAAGCATCTTTTTAAGTGAAAAGGAAGGACTCATTAAAATGTCATTCCGCTCTAAAGGCGATTTTAATGTAAACCTTATGGCACGCCAGCTATTTGATGGTGGAGGACACGTAAATGCGGCCGGTGCCGTTTCTGAACTTAGCCTTGAGGCTACAATGGAAAAGATAAAAGAGGCACTTCCAAATTATTTAAATGAATTACAAAATGCGCAGTAGGTATAAGCTACCGTTCTACATTGTTATTCTTGTGGTTTCAGCGCTTAGTTGCGAGTGTAGCAGCCGAAGCGGCCAACAGGAATATCCCAATGAAACGCCAACCGAAAACAATAGAATTGAGGCAAGAAGGGATTTCCTGAAAAAGGAAAGAGAATCTATTGAAGCTTACCAAAAGGACAATAACCTGGAGCTTACCAGAACAGGTATGGGGCTGTACTATAAAATATTGAAGGATGCCCCGGGGACAGACAGTATTGAAACAGGCGATGTTGTAGAATATGCCTATAATATATCGTCACTTGATGGTAACCTGTTGTATTCATCAGAGGGAAGTGGTACCGCCTCCTTAAAGATTGATAAACAGGAGGCTGAGATAGGCCTGCACGAAGCTTTGAAGTTATTGGGTCTTGGCGATGAGGGGCTATTTATATTACCTTCGCACCTCGCTTTTGGGGTGGCTGGTAATCAGGACAAAGTACCGCCCATGACCCCACTGCGCTACGAATTGAAAGTTATTAATATCCAAAAATCGAAATCCTGAATAAAATGAGAAAACTTGTAATGACAGCCCTAATTGCTTCTGGGCTGATGATTAGCTGTGACCAACAGCCTGCCGAAGTAACTACCGATAGCCAAATTGAAAATCTTGGTGATGGTATTTATGCAAAAATTGAAACAACCCTGGGTGACATCGTTTTTAAGTTGGAAGATGAAAAAGCACCTATCACCTCGGCCAATTTTATCGCATTAGCAGAAGGCAATATGCCTAGTGTTTCTGAAGAATTTAAGGGCAAACCATATTTTGACGGTCTTACTTTTCATAGAGTTATCCCAGATTTTATGATTCAAGGGGGAGATCCTGCAGGGAATGGTCAGGGTGGCCCTGGATATCAGTTTGTTAACGAAACAAACACAGGATTAAGCCATGATAAGGGAGTGGTTTCAATGGCCAATGCCGGCCCAAATACAAATGGTAGTCAGTTTTTTATCACTGTGGCTCCTACCAAGCAGTTAGATGGTGGTTACAGCATATTTGGTAAAGTAGTATTGGGACAAGAGGTGGCAGATTCTATTTCAAAAGTAGATCGTAATCCACAGGATATGCCCAATACGCCCGTTGTAATGAACAAGGTTACCATCATCCGTAAAGGAGAGGCTGCACAAGGTTTTGACGCTCCTGCGGTATTTAAGCAAAAGCAAGAAGAAATGGCCGCTATTGCGGAAGAGGAGTCTAAGAAATCAATGGCTGCAATTGATTCATTAACCCCTGGTTATGAAATCACCAATTCTGGTTTGCGTATAAAGATTACCGAAAAAGGTAAGGGTAAAGTTAATCCACAAACTGGCGAAATGGTAAGTGTACATTACACAGGAATGCTGGTAAATGGAAATAAGTTTGATAGCTCTGTAGATCGCGGTCAACCTATTGAGTTTAGACTTGGTATAGGCCAGGTAATTAAAGGTTGGGATGAAGGTATTAGCATGATGCATGTTGGCGATAAGGCACGTTTGGTAATTCCTCCTTCTATTGCTTATGGCGCTCAAGGTCGTCCACCGGTAATTCCTGCAAATAGCTGGTTGGTTTTTGATGTGGAGTTAGTGGATATCAAGAAAGATGCGGCTAAATAATTGCCAAATCTCAAATCCTATAAAATATGAAGAAGTTGATGATTACAGCCCTTATGGTTACGGGGCTTATACTGAGTAGCCAAGCACAGAAAAGTGTAGCCATTAATGGCGAGGAAGTAAAATTAGAGGATGGCATTTATGCGCATTTGGCCACCAATAAAGGTGATATCCTTTTCAAGTTTGAACTGGAAAAGGCACCTATTACTTGTGCCAGTTTTATTGCTTTGGCAGAAGGTAATATGCCATCTGTATCCGAAGCCTATAAAGGCAAGCCTTACTTTGATGGCTTAACATTTCATAGAGTTATCCCAAAATTTATGATTCAGGGTGGAGATCCTTCCGGTAACGGTTCAGGTGGCCCGGGATATCAATTTGTGAATGAAACCAGCAACGACCTTACTCATGATAAAGGAGTGGTTTCTATGGCTAATGCCGGACCAAATACCAATGGCAGCCAGTTTTTTATTACTGTGGCGCCCACCAAGCAATTAGATGGTAGCTATAGCATTTTTGGTAAAGTAATTAAGGGTCAGGAAGTGGCCGATGCTATCTCATTGGTTCCCAGAAATGGAGCAGATAAGCCTAATGAGGCTGTGGTAATGAACAAAGTAACCATACTTCGCAATGGTAAAGATGCCAAGAAGTATGATGCACCTAAAGTGTTTGTAGAATCTCAGGAGAATTTGAAGGAGGCTGAGAAAGAAAAGGAAAAAGAGGCAATGAAGACCATTGATGAATTGTCTAAAGGATTTGAAATTACTCCATCGGGTTTAAGAATAAAAATCACTGAAAATGGCGAGAAAGAGGTAAAACCCGCTCCTGGACAAACGGTTGTTGTGCACTATACCGGTACACTGCCGGATGGTAAAAAGTTTGACAGTTCAGTCGATAGAGGTCAACCTTTCAGTTTTGTTTTAGGAAAAGGCCAGGTTATAAGAGGCTGGGATGAAGGTGTGGCCAAGATGAAGGTGGGAGATAAAGCCCGTTTGGTTATTCCTCCGGATTTAGGTTATGGTACAAGAGGACAAGGCCCTATACCAGCCAACTCATGGATGATTTTTGATATTGAATTGCTGGAAATAAAATAATAGAATGAGCGAAGGAATATTTGCGAGGTTCAATACCTCCAAAGGAGAGATAGTTGCAGAACTATTTCACAAGCGTACCCCACTTACTGTGGCCAATTTTGTTGGCCTTGCCGAGGGGAAAATTGAGAATAAGGCCAAAGCTGCTGGCGAACCTTATTACAATGGATTGAAGTTTCACCGTGTAATCAATGACTTTATGGTGCAGGGTGGCGATCCGCAGGGCACCGGTTCTGGTGGCCCCGGATACAACTTTCCAGATGAATTTGATAACAGCTTAAAACACGATACCCCCGGAATACTTTCGATGGCCAATGCTGGACCGGGTACTAATGGCAGCCAGTTTTTTATTACCCATGTACCAACGGCCTGGCTTGATGGTAAGCACAGCGTTTTTGGCAAGGTGGTAGAAGGTATGGATGTGGTAAATAGCATCAAACAAAATGATGTTATTGAAACCCTGACCATTGAACGTAAAGGTGCCGATGCTGAGGCGTTTGATGCTCCTGCAGTTTTCAAAAACTTTATGGGTAAAAAAGAAGAAATGGCCGCTAAAGCTAAAAAGCAAGCCATGGAAGCTGTTGAGGAAGCCAGTAAGGGTTTTGAAAAAACGGCCTCTGACTTACGCTATAGCATTACTGAAAAGGGTAGTGGAGCAAAAGCCGAAAATGGCAAAAACGTAGCCGTACACTATAAAGGTATGTTGATGGACGGAACCGTGTTTGATGATTCATCAAGACGTGGAAACCCAATTAGCTTTAAGCTTGGTGAAGGCCGTGTAATACCTGGTTGGGAAGAGGGCATTGCCCAGTTGAGCGAAGGCGATAAAGCCCGTTTAGTTATTCCACCAAACTTAGCTTATGGTAGCGCAGGTGCAGGTGGTGTTATTCCGCCAAATGCATGGCTCATGTTTGATGTGCAGCTTGTAAAGGTTGGATAGAGACTTTGTACAATGTAGGTTGTATGATGTACATTGACAGTATAAATGAAAGCCGCTTCAACATTATGTTGAAGCGGCTTTTTTTAAAAATCAATAAAGTGACTTTGATAACTCCAGAGGGGTTAAATATTAGTAGCCCCACGCAGAGCGTGGGGAAATGTATATAGTCAAGGCTTGTAGGTTTTTGTCATGGTTTTTCAAAAAAAAAAACATGACAAAAACGGAACTTAATGAGAACCTACATTCCATCCATGTCTCCATCCATGCCGCCACCTTTACCAGGGCGGCTTTTCTTTTGGTTTAGTCGGTAGGTAAAACTCAAAACCAATTGCCTTTGGCGCCATTGAAATTCGGAGTAGCTGTCAAAGTTTTCTCCACTGGTATATGCCCTTCTTTTACGGGTGTTGAATATATCTCTCACCGAAAAGGTAAGAGTAGCATTATCCTTAAAAAGATCTTTGCTCCAACCCAAATCCATAGAAAGCATTTCGAGGTTGCGCCCCTGAGCAGACGTGGAAGGCCCGTTGTAATTGAGGCTTAATTGTAAATCGCTTTTCCAAAACGTAAACTTGTTCATAATACGGCCCTGAGAACTGAAGTTAGTATTGCCATAATCCACACCTTCATAGCTACCCGTGGTGATAGCATTGTAAATGTTGGCATTCAGGCTTAGGTTGTACCATGTAACGGGCTTAAGGTTAAAGTTGAACTCCACACCATAGGCATCT
>CAXBJE010000002.1:0-28124 GCA_963975525.1 uncultured Owenweeksia sp.
CGCGTATCCTTTTTATCATTTTTGGTAGACACAAAGTTGGATTCCGGATAACTGATAGTACCATAGGTTAATTCTGATGATAGCTGGTAGCCCGTGCCAGAAGGCATAGAGGCATAAACCTTACTATACTTGCCCTCAACTTTAAGGTTTTTAAAGTCCTTAGACAAATCATCAACTCTACAGGTAAGTTCGTAGCCTGTCAGGCTTAGCGATTCCTGAAGTTTTCCAATATCAATTTTGCAGTACTTGGCATTTCCTGCAATAGTGCCCACTTTGGCAAAAAGCATATCATTTTCGTATGCATTGGTAATGTTGAGTATGCCGATGTCTCCACACACCACTTTTGAGTATTTACTGTCCGTTAAAGTGAGGTTATCCACCTTACCGGTTTGTAGGTTCAGCTCATAAGTTTTTAGTGATATACGTTTACTTTCAGCTATGGTAAGGGTGCCATAGTTCTGCTGTCCGGTTACCTCGGTAGAAATTCCCAATGTGATTTTTGATTCGTAGGCAGAAAGCTGTACATCCCTTGCCTTCCCTGCATTAACAGTACAGTACTTGGCATTAAGATTTAGCTGAGAACTCTCGCCTATGTTTATTTTGGATTCATAGCCCTCCAATTTCAGGTCTTTTACATTCCCCAAAGTGGCATCTGAATATTTAAGGCTAACCAAGCCTTCGGTTGGGGTCATCTTGCCAGCCATCACGCTGCCTTCATAAATGCTCAGGTTTACTCTTCCGCTATGTTCGCCCAGGGTAACGCTGCCATAACTGTTTTTTAAATCCAGGTGATTGGTACGGGGCATTTTAATCTCATAGGTAAACTTGTACTTTTTGATTTTGATGGTCTGGGTGCCCGTTTTTATTTTGGTTTTACTGCCAGTAGTAATCTGCTGTTTAAAGCACATATCACTTTGCACACTTACACTTTCAGGAGAACCTATAATGGACACTTGCATTTCATTAAGCATTTTGTCCAGTTCCTCACGCTCAAAGGCTTCTACCGTAAGGGTAACTTTCACCTCCACCTTATTTTCATTCCATGTGGTAATAGTTACATCCGATTCACGACTTATCAGCTTAAACTCCGCATCCTTATTCACTGTAAAGGTTTTTACAATGGTTTTGGAATCTGTAATAGTGTTGTCCTTTTCAGCCTCAGCCAAAAGGCTAGCAGGAAGTAGAACAAAGACGAATAGGTATTTTAAAAATATGAATGATGCTTTCATCTTAAAGTTAGTTTATCAATTAGGTGCAATTTAATTTTGGTTCTATCAGTGGCCTTCATGTAAAAATTGGATTTATTGAAAACCGGCCTTAGAGAGACCAGGAAGCTCCGAAGGAATGAGGAGATCACCTGGCCGAACTTAGGTCGATTAAGGTTAAATCTATTTTTACCTGTAAGCCTTGACTTTTTTGGTTCTTTTTGGGTCAAGCCAAAAATGAACGTGAAAAATCATAATTCTTTAAATTGCTGTTGTCTCATTTCATCCCTCTCTATTTGCTCCAGCAATCTTTCCAGCAGTTTAATTTTCTTCTCATAGGTATCCACCAGTATTTCGGCCAGCCTTTCCTTATCATTTACCAGAGGAATATCCGACCTGAATTCTCCTTCCACTTCCTTGATGTAATCCAGCTCTTCAAATAAAATGGCGTATTCCGATGGGTTTAAAAACAGATAGGTTAACTGCCCCATGGCGATTACAGCAAATAGTACGGCTGCTACCTGCCAAATCTTTACCCTCCGTTTATACTTCTGCTTGAGCAGTGCCACCTGAACACCTTCCCAAAGAAAATCCCGATCCGGTTCCTCGGTGTCTATTTCAGATCGGTGCTGCACCACATATTTTTCAAACTCATCCTTCATATCCTTGCGCATTTAGTCTTTCTTTCAATAATAGTCTGGCTCTCCGGTATTGCGTTTTTACTGTTGATGTTGAAATGTTAAGCATTTCAGCAACTTCCTTTTGCTCGTAGCCCTCCAAAAGGTGAAGTGTAAAAACCACTCTGCAACCTTTAGGTAATTTCTTCACCTCTGCATTTATCTCAGCAGGGTTGGGCATTGTCCCTGTCCAGTCGTCATCGGCTTCCGCCACATTTTCGGCAAGCACCTCCAAATCGGTAAACTCAGGACTGTATTTTTTTATACTGTTTAAGGCCGTGTTTACCATTATCCGCTTAAGCCAGGCACCAAAAGTTGAGGTGTTCTTAAACTGCTCTAACTTGGTAAAAGCCTTTATAAACCCTTCCTGAACTACATCTTCGGCTTCATTAACTTCGGGTACAATACGCAACACGGTGTTGTACATAGCCTTTACATACAAGTGGAACAGCCGATGCTGAGCACGAGAATCGCCTTTAAGGCTTTTCTCAATTAAATTTTGGTGATGTGGGTCCTCCAATGGTTAAGGCTGCTTTTATACTAAAGACAGTGAAGATAGTGGGAGGTTGGAATTTAGGAGGAAAATATTTTTAAAATCTCTTTACAAAGCCATAATAAACTGGCTAGAGAAATCCACTGAACAGCCCAATCTTTTACTTCAACGTTAAGAAAATGCAACTAATCTAAATCTGCTAGTCTAACGTATTTAGAATTCAGTGCTTTGCACCGTCAATTGAAATAAAAACAACGAATACTCAAAAACAAGAAAATGAAAACTCTAAAAGCTCAGCAAAACAAAAACTTAGTGGAAAAAGGATTGGTGATTTTAATTATCGGAGCCATACTTACTGTGGCGATGGTGTTGGCTTAAGCAAACATTTGCCTGCTGTACCGGATTTTTGGAAAGGGTTTCAATGATTATTTTGGTTAGTTTTTAGCATTACCTAATGTGCCACGGCTATTTTTATATATTTGGCCCCATGATAACGAATCAACAACTACATCATCATTTTCATTCTGGTCATCAGGCGAGGAGGAAATGATATGTGTATACTATAAATTTTCAAAAACCCGTCTGAGCATCTCAGGCGGGTTTTTTCGTTTTTAACCACTCCCCTTTTTTGCTCAGACATTAACCAAAAAATGTAATGAGCAAATTAAAACTGGCGATTCAAAAAAGTGGACGCCTAAGTGAAAAGTCACTAAAGCTGCTGGAAGAAAGCGGAATCAAGGTGAGTAATGGCAATCGAAAATTAAAATCCGAAGCCAGCAATTTTCCAATTGAAGTTCTCTTTTTAAGAGATGATGACATTCCTCAATATGTAGCTGAAGGTGTTGCTCACATTGGAATTGTAGGTCAAAATGAGGTTTTTGAACAAAACCTAAATCTAACCGAAGCTATGCTGCTTGGCTTTGCAAAATGCCGCCTTTCATTAGCAATACCTCGAGAAGATAAGTATACTGATCTGAGCTACTTTCAAGACAAGCGCGTGGCTACCAGCTATCCCAATATTCTTTCAAATTATTTTAAAGAAAATGTCATTACAGCCGAAATTGAAAAAATTAGTGGTAGCGTAGAAATTGCTCCGAGCATAGGTTTGGCTGATGGTATTTGCGACCTCGTAAGTACCGGAAGTACATTGGTAATGAATGGTCTTAAGGAAGTAGAAGTAGTACTAAAAAGTGAAGCTTCCCTTATTGCAAACGACAATTTAAGTCCTGAAAAACAAGGGCTATTAGATCAACTTCTTTTCAGGTTTAAGGCCGTAAACGAAGCCAAAAACAACAAATACATTTTACTCAACTCGCCACGGCAGTCGGTTGAAAAAATCACCAAAATCTTACCTGGAATGAAAAGTCCCACGGTTCTCCCTCTTGCAGAAAGTGGTTGGGTGAGTATCCACTCCGTAGTAAGAGAAGATGATTTTTGGAACATCATTGATCAGTTGCAAAACCTTGGTGCTGAAGGAATTCTTGTTTCACCGATTGAAAAAATGATTGTGTAATGGAGCTAATTAATTATCCTGAAAAACAAGATTGGTACGATTTGGTGTCTCGACCATCACTGGGTACAGCCGACCTTGATGAAGTAGTAAATTCAATTCTCGCCAAAGTAAAAACCTTTGGCGACCAGGCTCTTTTCGAGCTTTTAGAAAAATATGATCAGGTTTCCCTTGATTCCCTTTCGGTAAGTTCAAGTGAATTTTTTGATGCCAAAGGTGAAGTAAGTGAGGAACTCAAAAATGCCATTCAGGTAGCAAAAGGCAACATTGAAAAATTTCATGCCGCGCAGCGATTTTCATTGCAAAAAATAGAAACCAGTCCTGGAGTAGTTTGCTGGCAAAAACAAGTTCCCATTCAAAAAGTAGGCTTGTATATCCCTGGAGGTTCTGCCCCTTTATTCTCCACCTTATTGATGCTTGGCATACCTGCAAAATTAGCGGGGTGCCCGGAAATTGTGGTGTGTACCCCTCCTAACAAAAATGGCAAAATACACCCAGCAACTTTATACACGGCTTCCTTATTAGGAATCAAAAAAGTGTTCAAAATTGGTGGTGCACAGGCTATTGCGGCTATGGCTTACGGAACATCTTCTATTTCCAAAATGAATAAAATATTTGGCCCTGGAAATCAATTTGTAACCAAAGCAAAAGAATTGGTTCAAACAAAAGGTGTGGCCATAGACATGCCTGCGGGCCCAAGCGAGGTATTGGTAATTGCTGATGAAAGTGCACGTCCTGATTTTGTGGCGGCAGATTTACTTTCTCAAGCAGAGCATGGCCCTGATAGTCAGGTGATATTATTATCTACCAGCAAAGATTTGGTGGCTAATGTTTTGAACGAAATTGAAAAACAGCTAGACGCGCTTCCGCGAATGGAAGTAACTCAAAAAGCATTGCAGAATAGCAAAGCCATCTTACTGAAAAACCTGAATGACTGCATAGCCTTCAGTAATTTATATGCACCGGAACACCTGATTTTGGCTTGTGAGAATCCTTCGAATTTAGCGGAAGCTGTAACCAATGCAGGATCTGTATTTATAGGAAACTATAGTTGCGAGAGTGCGGGCGATTATGCCAGTGGCACCAACCACACCTTACCCACCAATGGATTTGCCGAAAGCTACAGCGGAGTGTCACTTTCCAGCTTTACCAAGTACATCAGCTTTCAGGAAATATCTAAGGAAGGGTTGGATAGAATTGGCAATGCCATAGAAGTAATGGCGGAAGCTGAAGGTCTTCAGGCGCATAAGAATGCGGTAACTATTAGAACCTCAAAATCATAAGCTATGGAACTTGAAAAATTGGTGAGACCCAACATTTTAAAAATGATGCCTTACAGTTCTTCGCGCGATGAGTTTAAGGGAGAAGCTCAAGTATTTTTGGATGCGAACGAAAGCCCTTTTGGAAAGCTAAACCGTTATCCTGACCCGCATCAGGTCACTTTAAAATCTAAAATTGCTAACCAGTGGAATGTAAATGCGAATGAGATTTTTATTGGAAATGGTAGCGATGAAATACTCGATTTACTATTCCGCATCTTTTGCACACCGGGTGTTGACAAAGCTTTGTCCTTTGTTCCAACCTATGGAATGTATAAAGTATCGGCACAGCTCAACGATGTAGAAATGATCGAAATTCCGTTAAACAAAGATTTCGATCTTGATGAAAGCATTATCGATAAAGCCCTGCAAGAAAGGGATGTGAAAATCATTTTTCTGTGCTCGCCCAACAATCCTACAGGCAATATTTTCAGTGAAGAATGTATTTCTCGATTGCTAAAAAGTTTTGACGGCATAGTGGTAATGGACGAAGCCTACGCACAGTTTAGCAACCAACCATCATGGTCCGAAAAGCTGGCAGATTTCCCAAATCTATTGGTGAGCCAAACCTTTAGCAAAGCCTGGAGTTTGGCAGCAGCACGGGTGGGAATTGCTTTTGGAAATCCTGAAATCATAGAGCTTCTTACTAAAGTAAAGCCGCCTTACAACGTGAGCGAATTAAACCAGAAAGCTGCTTTAGACATTCTATTAAAGAGTGCCCGCATCTATCAAAATACTTTGGTTCTAAAGTCGGAGCGTGAAAAAATGATAGCTGCTTTAAATGCCTACTCCTTTGTTAAACGTGTATTTCCAACACAGGCTAATTTCATTCTGATTAGCGTAGCCAAGCCACAGAAATTCTATCAATTTCTTTTACAAAACGGCATTATCGTTCGGAATAGAAGCTCTCAAATAGAAGGCTGCCTGAGGATTTCTATAGGAACCAAAAAGGAAAACCAAACTTTAATAAAAGCGCTGGATCGCTTTAAAAAACTAGAAAAATGAAGAAAGTTCTATTCATAGATCGAGACGGTACCTTAATCATTGAGCCGGAAGATCAACAAATTGACAGCCTCGAAAAACTGGAGTTCTACCCTGAAGTATTTCAGTGGCTGGGTAAAATATCGCGCGAGCTGGATTATGAATTGGTGATGGTGACCAATCAGGATGGGTTAGGTACAAGCTCTTTCCCTGAAGAGGATTTTTGGCCCGCCCAAAACAAAATGCTGAATACTCTAAAAAACGAGGGAATTACCTTCAGTGAAATTTTGATTGACAAGAGTTTTCCGGAAGAAAAAAAGGATACCCGAAAACCAGGAACCGGGCTGCTTCAGAAATACATTTATGGTTCTTATGATTTGGCCCATTCCGTGGTAATTGGTGACCGACTGACGGATGTGGAGTTAGCTAAAAACTTGGGCGCAAAATCTATTCTTCTCGCTTCCGCGAAAGAAGAAGTCGCAAATCTATCAACTACTCGTTGGGAAGATATTTATCACTTTTTGCGAAATACCGACCGTAAAGTTTCGGTAAAAAGAACTACCAAAGAAACCGCGATTGAGGTAATCCTCAATTTGGATGGCTCAGGAAAATCGCAAATCTCTACGGGTTTGCCATTTTTTGATCACATGCTCGATCAGCTGGCCCGCCATGGCAATGTGGATTTGATTATTTCAGCAAGTGGTGATTTGGAGATAGACGAACACCACACCATTGAAGATGTGGCCCTCACCCTTGGCGAAGCTTTTCGCAAGGCTTTGGGTAGCAAAAAAGGTGTTCAGCGCTACGGCTTTCTTCTGCCAATGGATGATTGCCTTGCACAAGTAGCCATTGATTTTGGTGGCCGTCCTTGGCTGGTTTGGGATGCCATGTTTACCCGCGAAAAGGTTGGAGATATGCCCACGGAAATGTTTTTGCACTTCTTTAAATCTTTTAGTGATGCGGCCCAATGTAACCTCAATATAAAAGCAGAAGGTCAAAACGAACATCACAAGATTGAATCAATTTTCAAGGCTTTTGCGCAAGCCATAAAAATGGCCATAGCGCAAAGCGACAACGGCCAAATCCCCAGTACAAAAGGAGTATTATGAAACAACGGATAGCGATATTAAAATACAATGCGGGCAATAGCACCTCGCTTAATTACGCTTTGGCGCGATTGGGTATTGAAGCCATTTTGACCGATGACCCGCGAGAATTACTAAAAGCAGATAAAGTAATTTTCCCGGGTGTTGGTGAGGCCAGCTCAGCCATGAAATATTTGAAAACACAAAACCTGGACTCATTGATTCCACAGCTCACCCAACCTGTTTTAGGTATTTGCTTAGGCATGCAACTTATGTGCAATTCTTCGCAAGAAGGAAACACTACAGGGCTGAAAATATTTGATACGGAAGTAAAAAGATTCCCTGCAAAAGGTATTATTCCACACACCGGCTGGAATAGTTTATCTAATACTAAAAGTCCTCTAATGGATGGTGTAGAACCTAACGATGATTTCTATTTTGTACATAGTTTTTACGCGGCTACTTGTACGCAAACTATTGCCGAATGCGACTACCTGCTACCCTTTAGTGCTGCCCTTCAAAAAGATAATTTCTTCGGAGCTCAGTTTCACCCTGAAAAATCAGGTAAAACCGGTGAGCGAATCCTTCAAAACTTTATTGACTTATGAGAATAATACCAGCTATAGATATAATTGACGGGCAATGTGTGCGCCTCTCACAAGGTAGCTTCACTTCCAAAACAACTTACTCTGACAAGCCATTGGACGTTGCCAAATCTTTTGAAGCTGCGGGTTTAAAATACTTGCACCTCGTGGATTTGGATGGGGCCCGAAGCGGAAAAGTAGTAAATGAAAAAACGCTTTTAGAAATAACCTCAAATACCAACCTGGTAGTGGATTTTGGAGGTGGCTTAAAAACCATGGATGACGTGGAAAAGGCTTTTGATTGTGGAGCACAACAGCTCAACTTTGGAAGCATTGCTGTAAAAAATCCTGAGTTTTTCTTGTCCTGTCTATCCAAATATGGGGCTGAAAAAATTATCCTGAGCGCAGACTCCCTTAATGGAATGGTGGCCATAAGCGGATGGGAAGAACAAAGCTATTTTGCCTTTTGTACAAAACTATTGTGAGCAAGGCGTTCAGCACATCACAGCAACTGACATCAGCAAAGATGGAATGCTTGCCGGCCCAGCTTTTCAATTATACTCATCTCTCATTCAGAATTCATCTGCAAAAATTGTTGCCAGTGGCGGCATTAGCAGGCTTGATGATTTGAAAAAACTACGCGAAATAGGTTGTGCAGGTGCTATTGTTGGAAAGGCCATTTACGAGGGTAAAATTCCCTTGGATGAGCTGGTGACTTTTGAACGAAATGATAACTCTAACAACAACTGATCATGCTCAAAAAAAGAATAATTCCGTGCTTGGATATAGATCAGGGGCGCACGGTAAAAGGAGTGAGTTTTAAAAACCTTCGAGATGCGGGAGACCCTCTGGAACTTGCCCAGCGCTACGTAGATGAAGGTGCGGATGAATTGGTGTTTCTGGATATTTCAGCTACTCATGAAAAGCGCAAAACCCTTTTACCATTAGTAGAGAAAATTGCTCAAATTATAAACATCCCTTTCACGGTGGGTGGAGGTATTGATTCTGTGGAACTGGGAAAAGAAGTAATTGCAGCCGGAGCAGATAAGTTGAGTATTAATTCATCTGCCGTAAGGCGCCCCGAACTAATAAAAGAACTGGCTAGTGAAGTTGGGAGCCAGGCAGTGGTAGTGGCTATTGATACGCATAAAGAAAGGGGTCAATGGCACGTGTATACTCAGGGAGGAAGAAAAAAAACAGAATGGCATACGGAAAAGTGGGCTTACACTGCCGAACAATTTGGTGCTGGTGAATTGCTGCTTACGAGTATGAACCATGACGGCCAGAAAAAAGGCTTTGCCAATGAGTTACTTCAGCTTATTGGCAACGTGGTTAATTTGCCCATCATAGCTTCAGGAGGCGCAGGTGAGATTAATCATTTTGTAGATGTATTTAATAAAACTAATGCCACAGGCGCTTTGGCAGCCAGCATTTTTCACTTTGGTGAAGTTCCTATTCCCGACCTAAAAAACTATTTAAAAACTCAAAACATTGCCATTCGATGAAAGTAGATTTTAACAAATTTTCAGACGGTCTCGCTCCTGCCATTATTCAGGATGCCGTGGACCAGCAAGTGTTGATGCTTGGCTATATGAATGAGGAAGCTTTGAAAAAAACCTTGACAGAAAGTCGAGTGACCTTTTATAGTAGAAGTAAAAAAAGACTCTGGACTAAGGGCGAAACCTCAGGTAATTATTTAGAGCTTGACTCTATAAAAGTGGATTGTGATGAGGACGCCATTTTGATAAAAGTAAAACCCACCGGGCCTGTTTGCCACAAAGGCACACACACTTGCTTTGGAAACAAAACCAGTCAAGGTTTTTTATATCAATTGGAAGAAACTATTTCTAAGCGAATAGAGGGTGATGACCCGAATTCATACACCAATACACTCTACAAAAGAGGTATTAACAAAGTAGCCCAAAAGGTAGGCGAAGAGGCCGTGGAACTTGTAATTGAGACCAAAGATGATAATGCAGAACTCTTTAAAAATGAAGCTGCGGATTTGCTCTATCACTTTTTGATTTTGCTAAAAGCCAAAGGTTTTAAACTTCAAGAAATTGAGGCAATACTGAAGGATCGGGATTCAAAAAAGTAATAAGTTTCGAACTGCACTAAATGAAAAAGGCCGCTCAGATGAGCGGCCTTCATTTTTAAGAAATAACCCTATTCCCTATTTACAAAATCGTGATTTTTACAGTTTTGGATTTGTCGTTACCCATTACACGCAGGTAATAAACTCCCGGTGCAAGGCCTTCAACGTTTATATCCGTTTCAACATGACCACCCACGCGACCTAAGTCTTTTATGTAGATTGCCTGACCGATGGCGTTTGAAAGTGTTAACTCTACATTCTGTCCACCTACCAAATCAAGGTCAACATTAAACTTACCATTGTTTGGGTTAGGATATACTTCTACACTTCCTGCCAATTCAAGCTCATTTAAGCTTACATCGGTGAATACGGTTTGCGTAATGGTGTCAGTAGTACCGCAAACAGTATCTGTTACTGTAAGAGTAATTGTGTAAGTTCCACCTGCTGTGTAGGTGTTTGAAGTCATTTCCCCGTTTCCGGTGCTTCCATTACCAAAGTCCCAGCTGTACACATCACCGGTAGACGTAGTCGCATCAAAATCAACAACTCCACCTGCATTTACTACAGAACTAAAACTAGCCACAGCCGTATCATTATTTACACCCATGGTTAGGGCGATACGCTTGTTACCACAAACATCCAAACTCTCCCAATGAAGGGTAAGGGCAATTGAGCTTGCGCTTGTTGCAGTGGTCATATTGTTGCCAAAATAGGCTCCACCTACGCCAGCGATGTAGTTAAAGTCATTGGTGGTTTTATATACAGAATCAATAGTGGCACCAGCTAAATTCTGAGCCTCATATTTCCCGGTTTTACTGGCCAGGTATATAGAAATAGTATCACCAGCGGTAAAGGTTACCGGGTTTCTAAAATTAAATCTATAAGGAGTTAAGCTGCTAGAGCTAGCTTGCTCCAATGTGTCTATTACAGTCCAGCTTGAACGGGTAGTCTCATGACCCTTATAATCACCCATTCTGTAGAATGCTTTTAGGGATTTTAAACCAGTCTGATGAGAAACCCAGGTGTATCCTGAGAACACAAAATCTTGCTTCACATAAACCTTGAACATAGTACCATACAACGAACCGGCAGTACCTGTTTGAACAACCAATGAACTTGATTGTGCTCTATCCAGATACAAAGTTTGACCTGGCAAGGCCTTCACGGTATCTCCAGTGGCAACAGGTGTGGTGTCCTGCATGTTGGTGTACCAGTTATGCGAGATTCCCGTTTGGGGAATTGCTACAAACATTCCAGAGGTGTCATTGGCACATAGTGTATCTACAGGCATGTGCAATGGAACTGCTGAAATCAGCTCCATACCGCTTTCTACTATCGTATCATTTGAAATTGCCTGATCACCAACTAAACCTGTGTAGGCCTCAACATTAATAATACCTCCGTTATAGATATTAAGAGAACCAATGGAAATGATTGCCGAAGTACCAGGAGCAATATTACCTGTATAAGTGTTGGTTATGCTTGTAGTAACCGCCCCGGTAATATTCGCGCCTACCGGTAAACTGGTTATGGGATTCAATCCATTGTTTTTCACTTTTATCTGTACCGTTAAGCTCGAATCTCCACAGCCAAGGCTAAAAGGTGAAACAAGACTTTCCACTTCTGCATCAAATTGAATGATAGTGGTGAAAGTGATGGGCCCAACCCAATTAGTAGAGTCACATCTATCAGCTAAATAAATATCATAACTGGTATTTGGCGTAAGCCCATTTACCCTTGTTGGGCTTGATGTACCGTATGCCACACCCAGTGTATTGGAGCCTTGCGAAAAGCCAACCGGCCCATATTCCATTTTAAAGCTAGTACCGTTACTTATTGAAGTCCAGCTAAAATCAGCAAAGGTGGTGTACACACTATCCAAGGTGAAACCGCTTGGAGGCAGACAGGCAGGAAATTCATTAATACCCACTTCGTCAATGGCTATATCTCCGGTAAGTGCATTACCTCGTTTTCCAACAAAACTAATGGTGGCCGTTTGAGATTTATAAGCGGTAATATCCACATAAGCAGTTTTCCAGGCTGCGGCATTACCACTTTGTTGGGCCCCGCTTATGCTCCAAATAGTATCGGTTTGGGTACCATCATTAAGCAAAACATAAAGCTGGTTGATGGCAGCTCCATACATATGATAATCAAAGCTAAGAGCAGGTTTGGTTAATCCGGAAAAATCAACCATCGGCATTTTTAAAGTTGCCAACGCATTGTTGGTGCCACTTGAAGCTTCGGTATATACATACTTACCAGAACCGCCAGAACCACTGGAGGGACCAGTGCTTGAGCTTGCTGTACCTCCTGAGTTAGATTGCCATCTATATACCCCTGTATTACTTGGTGTACGTGTCCAGCAACCATCAATTTGATTGGTAGTGGTTGTCCCAACAAACCAACCCGGGCCTTCAAAGCCTTCTGTAAATGGGGCTATCATAGTTGCACATGGGGTACAAACCGATATAGGGCCATACCATGGGCTATTGTTAGATGTACAGTTTCCACGGATGTAAAACTCATAGCAGGTATCTGCCAACAGGCCTGTAATGGTGTCGCTCGGGTTGTTTATACCTGTAATGGTTGTTCCAAACCCTTGTGTAAATCCTGTGAAGCCGTATTCAATTTCAAAAGTGTTACCATCTCCGGCTGCCCAATTAAGTATTGCGCTATTAGGTTGAACATTGGAGAAAACCCCAGTACTTGGTGGTACACAAGCTGGTTGTGGCTCAATATATAAATCATCAATGCCCATGTACACATTGTTGGCATTATCTGCATGTTGTATTACCACATACTTGTGGTTGGCTGGTATTGAGGTTAATGGCACTGTAAACTCTGTCCAGATATTGGTGGTGGTTACAACAGTGTCAATAATGGTAAACGAGCCCGTATCGCTTAAGGAAGCCATGGTGCCCACGTAAAACGCAGGTGTGCCAACAGTGCCTGTGTAGGTATCGGTAGCCTGAAAGCGTACTTGTAGGTTATTGGATGGCAAAGCAGTTATTTCAGGGCTTATCAGATAATTTCCTGTTGCCGTGGTATTGTAAATTCTATAATAGTTGCTTCCAGAAAAGGGTTGTGGTGTTATGCTGGTTCCTGGCGCATAAGCCCTGGCATAGGCCGTGGTAGAGCCGTATGCTAAAAATGTCCAGCAGAAGTCACTTTCATTGTTGGCTAAATTGTCCCAATCTGTAAAGTAGCTATTGGTGTAGGAACAAATAGTACGTGCTGTAAATGGTCCTACCCATGGTGATAGGCCTTTGGCAGAATCAGTACAGTCGTTCATAATATAGAAATCATACGAAGTATTGGGTGTAAGCCCAGTGATGGTGTGTCCGCTGCCCAATGCGAGGGTGGTGGTACCCGTACCCTGACTAAAACCAGTTGGTCCAAATTCAATTGGAAACTTTGTTCCTGTAGAAAGAAAGTTGATTGTGACAGAAGTAGACGTAATGCTATCCAGTGTAACCACAGTTGGTTTTGGGCAGGGAGGTGCTTCTTGTATAACAACTGTGTCTATCGCTAAATCTGAGGTAAATGATGTACCTCTTACACCATGAAAAACAAGGTGGGTATTGGTGGTTTTATAGTTTGAAAGGTTTACAACAGCTTCTTCCCAGCTATTGCCCTGATCACCGCTTATTGTCATAAGGGTATCGTAGTTAGTACCATTCCATACCCATAGCATCATGGTACCCATTGCACTCCCGTACATGTGATATCTAAAAGTAAGTTCAGGCGAAGTAAGCGAGCTCAGGTCAAAAAATGGGGTCATCAAATCAGCCTTATCCCCCGTGCTTCCGGTAGATGATTCAGTAAACATATAGTTGCCTGAGCCACCAAAACCGTTGGTTGGGCCTGTGTTTGAGCTGGTAGTAGCCCCTGATCTGGTTCCCCATGAATAACCATTGGAACTTGTTGGGGTGGCTGTCCAGCATTGGTCCATCATTGATCCGGTATTTAAACTACCCGAACCTGATACCCACGCTGCGCTTTCAAATCCCTCTGAGTAAGGATAAGTATTAATCAACCCGCAACCTGTGGTGAAAGAAAAGGTGCTCCAGCCACTGGAATCCGTAGCTGAACAAACCTCCAGAATATAAACATCATAAGTGGTTTGTGGTAAAAGGCCGGTTAGCGAAACAGTATCGTTAGTGGGGGTTAGTTTGGTGCCAGTACCCAAAGTAAAACCTGTAGTGCCGTATTGAAGTTTTATTGTAGAGCCGGTATTGCTTTGTGTGAAGAACACATCCGCAGTGGTACCCAGTACGTTGATTGCTCCAAGGCCGGTTGGGCTTTGGCAAGAAGGCGGTACACAGGGAGTTAGTTTTCCGGTAACCCAGTTAGAGGTACTTCCGGTAAGAGCAAATCCTTGCAATGTTCCATCATTGTTCAATCCGGAATCATCAGTTGAGGTAGTAACAGTGGTGTTTGTGCCACCAGCAGTACCAGAGTTAAATCTGTGGTAAGCCACAAGACCTGTTTGTGGAGTACAAAATTCGGTAGCCGTATCAAGATTTATTTGGGCAAGTGTTCTGGCCACATCCCATACTCTTACTTCGTCTATCTTCCCTACAAAAGGAATACTACCACCGGAAACACGTTGTCCTATTCTAAGGGTATTTCCTCCGGAAGGGGTATTCACACCAGACAAATTACCTGTGGCAACCTGAACGCCATTTACATACGAATAGCCCGTTCCATTATCCAATACAAAAGCAACATGTACCCACTGGCCGATAGGAACAACATTGTTTGGTGAAGGAAGATTACCATTTGTTCCACCTGAAAGAAATGACAATTGTAGATTAGGATTAACGATAAAGGTGTTTCTGGAACCCGTTGCACTTGTACCGTAATCTAAGATTGTAATATTTGAAGAAGGAGCGGAGTTAAGATAAATCCAGGCCTCAAAAGTCCGGTCGGCAGAGCCTAAAACACCCGAATAATTGGTGGTTACGTAATCATCTACTCCGTCAAAATCAAGTGCATTTTGACTGTAGCCATTGTTTGTTATGCATACCGTAAACAACAGCATGGCAAAATTTCGAATAAACAGTAATTTGTTCTTCATGGGATAGGGGTTTTTGTTTAACTCATTTACACGCTTACGTTTTGTTTTTATAGCTCAAAACGCAGGTTTGCAATATGTTTAATTGCACAAAACTAGACATACACCTCTTACAAAATCACCATTTAAGGTGTTTACCCTAGGTAATTACAGGTGTTACCTTATGGAAGGATTAGCTTTAATTTTTTGACGTAAAGTTCAGCGAGTTACCATCGTAATAAGCTCAAGTATGTAATAGATTGCAAAAAGAAGGGCCGCCAAAATGGCGCCCCCCAGTTCTGACTCACATTGAAGTATTATATCACAATCTTTTATGAATGAGTGTCCGTTGGATGAAACCTTTGTCAGCGTAAGCGAGGCTTCTGGGTTAATTAGTCATTCCTGAAGAGGTTGAGGTATTCCCTAAAAACATATAGTTTGTTGCGCTGGGCTCCTGAAATTTCTTTTAATATTTCCATTTCCTCCAGGGTATTGAGCAGCTTGTAGGAGGTTACGTTTGATTTACCGATTATTTTCTCCACACGGTCCACCGCTATTACCGGCTGGGTGTAGAGGTAGTCTATTACCTTTTTGGCGTCAGCACTTCTGCTGCCCAGGCTTTTTATTTTTACCTCTAAAGCCTTTTGTAATTGCATAATGCCATCAAAAGTGGTAACCCCCTTTTTGGCAGTTTCAATAATACCGGTGAGGAAAAATTTGAGCCATTGATTCAGGTCGTTGTGCGTTCTTGCCCGCATCAGGTTATCGTAGTAAAGTATTCGGTTTCGCTCAAAAAAATCAGAGAGATACAGAATGGGCTGCTTTAAAATTCCTTTGTTAACCAGGTACAGCGTAATCAATAGTCTTCCTACACGCCCGTTTCCATCTAAAAAAGGGTGGATGGTTTCAAACTGATAGTGAATGATGGCTATTTTCAATAAATCAGGGAGGTGGTTCAGCTCATTATTGGCAAATTGCTCCAGGTCAGACTTTAGCTCGCCAATAGAAGTATGTATGGGAGGTATAAAAACGGCATCGCTAATAGTAGCTCCGCCAATCCAGTTTTTTAGATTTGCGAAACTCGCCCGGAAGCTTGTGAGCGCCTCGTACGCCTTGCAGCAAAATTTTGTGGGTTTGCCGTATTAAGCGGGAAGAGAAGGGGAGGGTGTGTAGAAGCTTTACAGCCTCATTCATGGCCTGAATATAGTTTTGTACTTCTTCCCAATCGTCCCTTTTGTCAATGGCTATTTCTTCTTCCTGTAAAAACACTTCCTCCATTTTGGTTTTGGGTGCCTTCTATTTTAGATGATTGAGTAGCTTCTTTGGCAATATGCATGCGGATAAATAAATCTATGTTTAGGTACTCCGAGTACATATCTAATCCACCCAATTGCCTGTCGGCCTTGCTGAGTAGACTTATTACTTCCATGTTGCTGATTTCCCAGTTACGGTTGATGGCATTCGGTTGAAAGCTTTTATAATACCCTTGATTGATGTACAGGCCTGAGCCGAAGTTTTCCATTTTTGTAAATCTCCTTAATCAAAGACAGCGTTATTTAAGAAAACAGGACAAAAACTTAAATAACAAGGAATTTAATTAACCAATGGTTGGCATTGCTTAAATAGGGGTGTTTGAGGTATTGCCATTTGCGGTTCCTACTACAAAAAAAAGGGCCGCCAAAAATGACGACCCCTAGTCCCTACTTCCAAAATAGGTTTAACACAAAGTTTAGTTCTCTATAACAATTCGCTTAATAGAAGATTGATCGTTTGACAATAGCTCAATTAGGTAAACTCCAGCAGGTTGTTTAGTTAAATCAACTTCTACTCTTTGAGTTCCGCCAACATGACCAAGCTCACGTTGATAAAGGATTTTGCCAACGGTGGTCATTATTCTAATAGTTACGTCATTTGATTGTGCAAGTTCAAACTCAACCATAAACTTACCATTGCTGGGGTTTGGGTAAACCGCAAATGATGGGCTAAACAAAAACTCATCAGCAGAAATTCCTTCAACTAATACAGTATCTCCAAAGGTGGCAGTATCACAAGGGCCTTGTACAGCTACCGTTGCATAATATTTACCGTTTGCCGCATAACTATGTGTTGGCGTTACACCGCTTCCGGCTGCTGAACCATCACCAAAATCCCAGGCGTAGGAAGTGCCGTTTGCCGATGCAGTGGCATTGAAATCAACTGTGGCATTACTTAATGTGGTGGCGCTTTGCAACCAAGAGAAGGTAGCCGATGCAAAACCTGCCAGGGTAGTGTCTTTCACTTTTACAGGAGTTGAAAAACCTGCTATGGTACAACTATCAACAATGTAAAAGTCGTAGGCCGTATTTGGGGATAGTCCTGTAATAACCTGAGGGCTACTGCTGCTGGTAACGGGAGTTCCACTTCCGTAAGTAAAACCAGCAACTCCATATTCAATGTAAGAATCAGTAGTTCCCAAATCCGAAGTCCATGAAATTGTAGCTTCTGTACAGGTGGTGCTTGTAGTTATGGCTGTTGGGCCAGGGCAACCTGTAACAAAAGAGTAGATGGTTACCGTATCAGTAAAGGTTCCACAGGCATTGGTGTAAGAGGCCACATAAAAGAATATACCAGGCGTGCTTTCTCCAATTCTGATTTCAGGAACGGTATCTATCTGCACCAATGAGCCGCCAACTACTTTTGACCAGGTAAAGCCTGAGTAGGTTACCGCTGGTGGCACCGATATCATATTATTCACGGTGTTGGGGTCTTGAGTACTCTTGATCCAACCTGCTGTTGAGTTCATGTCAGGGCCTTCTAACCTGATACCCCATGAGCTTGATCCGGATACTGAACCTCCTGACCAATCTGCCGCTGTAACACCTGCCGCTAATGGAAAACTGTAGCTGGAACCATAACCTACCGCATCCATAATATCTCCTGAGGAATCTTTCAAAATTCTTCCGGTTGCTCCGCTTGAGCTATAAGACCCGGTGAAACTTCCGTTGCCATGGTAGTAGAAGTTGGCAGGGCTGGGAACGCTGGAGCCTAAGGCACCAACGGCAATAATGGCTGTACCATTTGGTCCTATTAAGGTTCCCTGTGGGAAAGTATGAGAACTTTCCATAGTAGTGTTATCCCATTGTTCCAAAGTAATACCCCCTAAATCTGCTCCTGGGGTACCCGTAATTTCGATATAATCATCGGCCACTAACCATGAAGGCGCTCCGCCTGAAGGACCTCCGGTGCTTGAACCGGCAAACTGACATATTTCAGTAATGAAGAAAATATCTTCACCTAAAAATGGAGATTGTACACGTAAATCGCTGCTATCAGTTGTAGAGTAAAGTGTATCTCCAATAGGAGTAACCGTCCACAATGGATTAACCGTAATGGAAGTTTGTACAAGGGTATCATTTAGCAAATAAGAATTGTACAAAGTAGGTTTGATATAGGCGTTAAGCGTATAGGTACCTGGTAACGATAAGTCAACTCCTGTTGCAAAAAGGCTAATGGTATCTCCCAACGGAAGGCTACCGGTTTTTGCCACTACACTGCCAGAAGAGTTAATAGGGCCTGTAACATCCCAGCTTACTGAAATGCTATCAGTAGCTAAACTCATGGTTGATCCGGTGACATTTTGTACCTGAATTTCTACTGTATCGTTTTGAGTGAGACACAGGCCTTTTCTAAAGAAGCCGTCTACCATGCTAAGGTCTGTGGTAAATGGAGAGTACTCATAAGCACCAATATCAACACGTGTAGAACCTGAGGCAGGACGAGTGTTTTGATCGATATCGGTAAGTACGCCAACTGTATTATCTCCCTTATCATTGGCAATGGTGCCCAGTACAATTCTCAAATCATAAGGTGCTGTAAATAAAGGATCACCAAAAAGTGAGCTGTCATTTTCAGTAGTTAGAGCGGTTTGCCATGCGGCAAGCGTGGCGTAGCTATTTGAGTTTAGCTGAAAAGGAGTGCTGCCATTTGTAAAGTACACGTTGTAATCAAACTTAGCAGCAACAGGGTTGTTGCTGGCGAATATCGCCTCTCCCAAATCTGAAACAATGATGTTATTTACCAAATCAAAGTTGTTGTTGAAATTGGCTTCCAAGTGCAGACCACGATTGTTGCCGAATATGGAATTGTGGTAAATGTTTACATGCTTGGTGCTTTGTAAACGTACCCCTTGGTTACCTCCAATAAACATGTTGTTTACTATGGTTGACCTTGATGGAGCACCGGTTTTATTGGAGCCATTTATCCATAAACCATAATTGCCAGCATTGGTTTCGTTGCCTTCTATGGTTAAATAGTCAGCATCCTGCAACAAAATAGCATAAGATGATGGCCCTGTACAATTGATTTTGTTTGCACTCATGTCCACATTATCCACATTGTACATGCGTATACCGTAGTAGTAGGCGTCTACAAAGTCGTTGTTCTCAATAGTAAAGTTGCTGCTCTTTTCAGAAGCGCTTTTACTTAGAATCATCATGCTCAGGTAGCCACCATAAAGGGTGCTGTTTTTAAGGGTGAAATCACTCACATTATTTCCATTACCAGAAATAATGGAGGTTGGCGATGATGAAGCCACAATAATATAATGACTGGAAGAGGTGGTGGTGCGACCAAGGAAATTGATTCCATCAAAGGTGATATGCTCGGCTGCACCATGCATCCATACCATACGGCTGGCATAGGGCGAGTTTATGGTAATGTCTTTAAACGTTACATAATTGGTGCTATCCAGTTCCAGTGCAATATTTGTTGAAGTTCCAAAATCAAGGGTGTCAGCAGTTATAGTACCTCCAACAATTTGTACCGTATTAATGGCATTTGCTCCATTAATGTGACCAAGCCTCATTGAAAAGGCAGTATGAACCCCTCCCTGTAGATTTAAAGTAACCGGCCCGCTAACCCCACAATTGGTAAGCACAGTAATAGCGGAATCTAGAGTTACAAAATCTGCGGTTGGAGAACCAACAGTATAAGTTCCATTTAGAGTGTTAGCACACAATGTGGTAAAGTTAAATGGACCAGCATAGTTTTGCGAGTTACAATTATCAGCCACATAAAACTGGTAGTTTGTATTTGGGCTCAATCCACCAATGGTGGTTGGAGATGTTGCATTGCTTACCACGGTGTCATTTGCCGTAGTACCTGTGCCCTGGGTAAAGCCAACGGGGCCGTACTCTACTCTAAAACCATTACCTGCATTTGATGACCAACTTAATGTAGCACCTGTGGACGTAATACCTGTAACATTTAAGTTATAGGGTACGGTACAGGGTGGTATGTCATCTATGGTAATATCGTCCAAATACACATAGGCATGTGTGCTGGCATTTCCGTGTAGTAGCACAATATACTCGTCCGTACCGTTGTAACCATTACTGGTATTAATGTAGGTTTCAAACTTTGTAGCATATGAGGCGCCATCTGTAGTTATAGTATCAAGCGGGGTATAGTTTTTTAGAGAAGTATTAGATGGCGATGTTCCTATAATTACATTTCCAAACTGTGGGCCAGCCGTTTTGGCATAAAACGAAATCTTTTTATTGCCATTGGTAAGTCCCATAAGTGGAGGGGTTATTAAACCCATAGTATCATTAAGATTAGAAGTAGGGCTGTATATCCTAAAATGCTTAGTTCCGTTGGGCTGCCCTGTGGTGCTTGTGGTATTACCATAGCCGGATGCATTTGTTGATTCAAAATAGGTCCAACATGTGGGTGGGGATGGGTTTGATGATGTACCCGCTGTAGTAGTTTCAAAATCTTCTACTAATGGTGTTGCCACTGGTGCACATGAGGTACAAAACGAAAGGGGCCCAAACCACGGGCTAAGCCCGTTTGAACAGCTATCTCTGACATACACATCATAACAGCTACTTCCCGAAAGGCCACTAAGGGCATAGTTGGTAGTGGTAAGACCTTTAACCTGAAAGCCACCTCCAAATGTAAAGCCTGTAGGGCCATGTTCAATCTGATACTTGGTGCCCTGGCCTGCATCCCAGCTTACATTGGCTGTGCTGTAGCCTATGGCATTTATTGCCAAATTGGTGGATCCAGTACAGCTTGGAATTTCACTAATTGTGATATCATCAATAAAAGCATAGGAGCCAGTAGTTGAGTTATCTAAAACAGCGATATAGCTATGTGTGCCGTTATAGCCATTGGCGGTGGTTATTTCGGTAGTGAAATATTGGTAGGTGGTGTTGTTTCCAACCTTAAAGGTATCGATGGGCGTAAAGGTGCTCATGTCCAATGGGCTTGCAACTGTGCCCACTATCAGGTTAATATCATGTATCGCGTAAGCATGGCGGCTTCTGGCCCAAAGCTCTATTTGTTTGGTGCCACTGGTTAAACCACTAATTCCGGGAGATACGAGACCCATCAAGTCATTACTAGCAGGGTTGGCGTTGGTGTACATATAAAAATAGGTGCTGTCCGTTCGTGCATCTCCGGGAGAGTCATGCGTAAAACCATAGCCATTTCCATTTCCTGTTCTTGCAAAAGTCCAGCAATCAGGTTCCGAAGGGTTCATGTTTGTTCCCCCGGGTGTTGTTTCAAATCCTTCTACCAATGGCACAGAAACAAAATCGCACAAGGTGCAAAAGGTATAGGGGCCGGCCCATGGGCTGTAACCGCTGGCGCAGCTGTCCCTAATATAGGCTTCAAAGCAGGTGTCAGCCCACAACTGAGTCATGGTATAGCTGCTGCCTGTGGCCTTGTAAACTGTTGCCGTAGCTTGTGTAAAGCCTACGGGGCCATAAATAACCTCCTGGCTTAGGCCCTGGCCTGGTGTCCAGGTAATGGTAGCTGTGTTATTAGTAATATTACCCACCACAGCGTTAGTAGATGGAAGGCAGGTTGGCATATCACTAATAGTAATATCATCAATATTGTAACTGTCGTTTCCATCAGAGATGTCGTAAATGGCAATATAATCATGGGTTCCGTTGTAGCCATTTGCTGTATCAAACAGCACAGTGAATTTTTGATAGGTGGTATTGTTTCCAATACTGATAGTATCCAAGGGTACAAAAGTGTTAATCATATTGTGCCCGGCTACGGTACCTACAGCTACTTTTACATCATAAGACGAACCGGAAGACCTGCTTCTTATCCAAAACTCCATTTGCTTAGGGGTAGTGGTCATGTTGGCAATTTGGGGCGATATAAAAGCCATTGTGTGTCCATTGGCAATATTGCTACTGGTGAAAAATCTAAAAGATTTACCTACGCCACCCCGGGCATAAGTAATTCCAGCATCAGTGTATCCAAACCCTGGTGCTCCACTACTTTCCTCAAAGCTCCAGCAAGTAGGTTCACTTGGGTTAGAAGTTGTGCCTGTTGGTGTATTGTCAAAAGTTTCGGTAAACGGGGTGGCTGTAGGGCCACATGGAGTTACAAATGTTACGGGACCCACGGTATCGCTAAGACCGTTAATACCTCCGCAATTGGCTCTAATGTAAATATCATATTCGGAGCTGGCACTCAGTCCATTAAGGGTAAAAGATGTGCCTGTTGCAGTAGCGCTACCAATACTGCCAATAGCAGAATTTTTAAGGCCATAAAAAAGGGTGAGGTTAGGAGCGATACCATTGTAATCCCAATCTATTTGAGCTGACAAGGTGGTAACATTTGATGTTCTGAGATTGGATGGAGCAGGGCAGGGAGGGCCTTCCTGAATAACAATACTGTCAATGGCCATGTCTGATCTAAAACCATCACGAACCGCATGAAAAACTAAATGAGTAGTATCAGTTTTATAGGCAGATATATCTATGGTTGCTTCGTTCCAGGAGTTTCCCTGATCTCCGCTTTGTGAAAAAATGGTATCATAGGAGTTTCCGTTCCATGCCCATACCATCATATCTCCCATACCAGATCCATACATATGGTACCTAAAGTTTAACTCGGGGGCATTTAGAGAGCTTAAATCTAGCTGAGGAGTGGTTAGGTGGGCTTCATCCCCGGTACTTGCGCCAGAGCCTTCTGTGTAAACATAATTATTTGAGCCGCCAAATCCTCCTGATGGTCCGGTGCTACCGCTATTTGTTGAGCCAGAACGTGTACCCCAGGAATAGGAAGTGCTGGTGGAAGAATCCGTCCAGCAAGAGTCCACCATATATCCACTGTTACTTGAACCGGTGCCCGGAACCCAATTAGCACCTTCAAAACCTTCGGAATAGGGATAGGAGGAAACTACTCCACACCCTGAGGCAAAGGAAGAAAATGAAGCGAAGGTTTCAGGTGAGTGAACCTCTTCATTACTTTCAAATGAAGCGCTACCAGAACTATTATTGTTTGAGAATGTAGAGCTAGTGGTACCCCTGGCATATAAACCATGTAGGCCAAGTAGCAGTGAAAGTAGAAGTACTAGTTTTTTCATATTTAGGGTTTTAGATAGGATTTCTAATTTTGGTTAGCACATGTGCCTATTGAAATGATGAGGAAAGCCAATAGAGGCCTTAATTCACGATCCAAAATGACGACATTCAAATAAGCACGAATTATCCGTCACAAATTTTCTGATTAATTAGGTCTAAGACAATCAGGTAGGCCTTGTAATTACATGGGGTAAATACCTTAGTTGCTACTATGACAAGTATTATTTGCAGTAATTTTATTGAGTCAAAAGGCTAAACTTTTATGATCGCAAAAAAATATACATCTCTGTGGAAACCAGTGATGGTGTGTTTTCTTCTGGTATTTCTGAGCTCATCAAAGGCGCAGAAAAATGCTGATTTGAGCATTTCTGAAATCCATGCATTGATTGAAACCATGGTTAATTACTCGCCAGATAGCTCATTGGCATTGCTGGATTTAGCCGCGAAGAAAATTGAGTTGGTAAAAGATAAGGAGGAGGCATCAGCCTATTGGGCCGAGAATAATTTGAGAAGGGCCGACTACTGGCTTTTTGAAGATTTGGAAAAAGCAAAGTTGTATTGCGAAAATGCATATTACTATTACTCAAACCATGTTGACAACAAAAAGCTGGGGGAGATTTTTGGTTTAAAGGCTCAAATTAAAAAGCAGGAGGGAGAGTCAAGGCTTGAGGCTATTAAAGAGGCCATTCCAATTTTTGATACTGCTTTGAGCTATGCTCTAAAAACCAGTAACCCTGATTTATTGGCATTTTTATATTATGAAAAAGCCTTTGCGCTTCAGCAAACCGAAAGGTGGCAAGAGAGCTTTGAAAATGCATTTTTAGCCATTCAGCATGCAGAATTATCAGGTGACTCGCTGGCCATGGCCACGGCCTATTTTTTAATGGGCAGAACTCATCATCACTTTGGGCTCTTCAATTCTTCAGAGTTATATATAGCTAAATCCATTGAATATGGAGAGGGGATGTTTAGGATATACTCTATCGTTCATATTTATGCCGATATACTTTTAGAGAATGATAAGATAGATCTGGCACTTGAAAATTATGAGTATCTGCTTGATATCTGTTTGCAAAAACAAGACACTATTAAAGCAATAGAAATTTATACCAACATTGGGCAAACCAAATTTAGGACTGGTGATGTAAAGGGAGCAGAGCAAGCGTATTTTGCCATGAACAAATTGGTAAAATCTGCCAAATTCAAAGGCTCAAAAACTTTGTTGTTTATGGCTCGGATGCACCTTTACTGGGGAGATAAAAAGCAGGCCAAGGCCGATTTGGATCAGTTTAGAGAAATCTACAACAGTGGAAAAATAAGCTCAAGAAATATTGAGATTTATAAGGAGGCTGCTGACTTGTACGCAGCCCTTGGGCAAATGGATGAGTCTGCAATTTTTTACAAAAAGTGGGGCTCGCTTAAAGATAGCTTGTACACTCATACCAGTAGATTACAGTTGAGTGATCTTGAGAAAATGTATTTGAACGAGCGGAATAAAAACCAGGAAATTGTTCAGAAAAATGAAGAACTGAGTGCCAGTAGAAGTCAGCAGGCGGTGATGGCCGGGGTGTTGATTTTGGTGTTACTAATTGGTGTAGGGATGGTTTACTTTATTAGGATGCGAGGTTTAAAAGAAAACCAGGCTTTAAAGTTTGCCTTAAAGGAAAAGCAGATGGAGCAGCTAATGAATGCCCAGGAATCAGAAAGACAAAGGCTTGCCAGAGAACTGCATGATGGGATTGGGCAATCATTGGCCGCATTAAAAATGCAACTTCAGTTTGATGATAACCCGCATGCATCAAGTGTAACCGTTGAAAGAGTTGATGCACTTTGTGAAGAGGTACGATCACTTTCGCACCAAATGATGCCTTTGGTACTTAAGGAAAATGGGCTTAAAGCTGCCACAAAACAACTGTTGGATAATAGTTTTGCAAACTCTGATACCGAAACGGATTTGGTTACCCATGGCCTCGAAGTAAGATTGCCTGATAATGTAGAGGTACACTTGTATCGCATTACGCAAGAGCTTATCACCAATATTATTAAGCACGCCAATGCTACCGAAGTAGGTGTGCAGCTATTGCAGCGCGATGGTATGATTGTACTGATTGTAGAAGATAATGGCAAAGGCTTTAATGAAGAAGAGGAATTTGAGGGAATTGGAATTAAAAATATGTACTCAAGGATTGAGGCCTTAGCCGGAACCATCAAAATACAATCATCCGAAGCCGAAGGAACCTACGTGCGAATTGCGGTACCCATTGGGCCGCAACAAAAAAGAAAAACCGCTTAGAACTAATTATGCAGACTATTGTACTTGCTGAAGATCACAATCTGATTGTGGAGGGATACCGCATGTTGATTAATAAAATTGACAATCTTGAAATTGTGGATACCGCTTCGGATGGGCAGGAGGCCATTGACCTTATTGGAAGGCACCGGCCTGATTACATGATTTTGGACTTGCACATGCCTAAAGTAAACGGGCTGGATGTGTTGAAATATGTAAGTGAAAACTATCCGGAAACAAAGGTGATTGTAATAAGCATGTTTGGCGACCCAGCCATGCACAGAGAGGTAGTGCGCCTTGGGGCTAAAGGCTATATCCTAAAACATTCGGATAGAGATGAGTTTATATTGGCCATTGATTTGGTAATGAAAGGTAAGAGCTATTATAGCCCGGCTATTTTTGAGGAACACACCAAAATCAAATCTGTACCGGGTTCTGCTCCTGTAATTCCTATGGTAAGCCTTACTACCCGTGAGGAGGAAATACTAACCTTGATAGCCCGTGGACTTACAAATAAAGAAATTGCCCAACAGCTTATAGTAAGCCACAAAACCATAGATACACATCGAACCAATCTTATGAAGAAGATAGATGTACACAACGTTACTGGCTTAGTGAAGTATGCCATAGCCAATGGTTATGATGTATAAAATGTAGCATTCAGAGATATTTCGAACGGAATAGAAACTAAACTAAAAAGCTGCAATAAGTGGATGTAAGATTAACTCCACTTATTGCAGCTTTTGCAATTCCTTTAGGATGTGCAATTATTCCAAAACCAATCTGGCATGGAAAATTGAACCTTCTTCCTCCATTTGAATGATGTAAATACCTTTTGGTAAGTGGGCCACATCCAGATCAAGGCCATTACCGGTTACCCCGTTAAGTTGCTCTACAAGCTGACCTGTTGAGGTGTATATGCCTATGATGGCATTTGTAGCCGGGCCTGAAAAATCAATATGACATTTGCCATTAGTAGGGTTAGGATAAATATGAAGAGAGCCAGATTTTAATTCTCCAATTCCAATATCATTTATCAGTTTGTAACAGTCAGAGGTGTCTGTACAACCCGGGCTGGAAAGTACCACTGCATAACTCTTGGTAGTGTCAGTAGGCATAAAGCTTTGTGAAGTTTTACCACTTAGTTTTATGTAAGGCGGTCCACACATCAACCATTGGTAAGCAACTCCGCTTTTGTTTGCAGTTAGGGTAGTTGTAGTTCTCGATACCGTTAAGTCTAATTTGTTTACAGTAAGGTTAATGGTGATAATGGAATCACAACCACCAGATCCCATTAAGGTATCTACGTAAGTGCCCGAGCTATCGTAGGTGTTTCCGGCCGGAGATAGATAACTGTTGCAAGCCGTTGGGGTAAGAGTAATGTTGCTTGTATTTCCCTTAACGGTAATTGTAGCACCTGTTACCCAGTTGGAAGTAGCGCCTGTTAACGCGAAGTTTTGAAGAGTTCCATTATAGGCATTACCCGAGCGGTCAGGAGCTGAAGTTACTCCGGTGTTGGTGCCTCCTGCCGTGCCTTGGTTAAATTTATAATAAGCTTTCAGCCCTGGTTCGTTACCACAAAACTCCGAGCTACTGCTAGCCGACAGCTGAGTAGGGGTGCGAACAACATCCCAAACTCGTACTTCATCTATCTTTCCTTCAAACGGAATATTACCCCCTGTAACACGCTGTCCTATAATTAAATTAACACCTCCTGAAGGGGTGTTCACTGTAGTTAATGAACCTGTTCCAACTTGTGTTCCATTAACATATAAATAGCCCGTTCCATTATTTAGCACAAAGGCCACATGAGCCCATTGCCCTACGGGAACCGCATTGGTGGAAGAGGAAATATTGGCATTGGTGCCACCTGAGGTAAAAGTTAGTTGCCTGTTTCCATTTACTCCAAATGTGTTTCTGGAGCCAACAGCATTTAGTCCATAATCTAAAATACAGGTGTTTGAGGAAGGAGCTGAGCTGAGGTATATCCAAGCTTCAAACGTTCGGTTAGTAGTGCCTAATACACCTGAGTAGGTTGTGGTTACTTCGTCATTCACACCATCAAAATCAAGTGCGTTTTGAGCCAGTCCAGAATTCGTTATACCAATCGCGAAAAGCAGGGCTACCAGGTTTTTAGTAAAATGTAGTCTTATAGTCATAGTCAATAGTTTTTTGATTAGCGCAAACTTTTAAATTGAAATTTGCCAGGGATTAATAGAATTATGCAAATAGAAACTGCGGCATAATTCAAGCTCCGGTTAGGTTTATGGCTCACTACTGGGATGAGCCAATTGCCTTTTGCTCTGAATAACCACCGTTTTACACGGTGAAATTAATAATTCTGGAAATGCATCTGGTAAAGACCAAGGCATTTACCCTATACATTTACAAAATTCACCTTAGTGTATCAAAATCAGGTGTGAATAATAAGTCCGACCTATTAGATAATACTAA
>CAXBJE010000003.1:0-24503 GCA_963975525.1 uncultured Owenweeksia sp.
TTTCGAATCCATACATCTGGGCCAAAGCCACTGCCTGTATTTATTCTTAATGACAAAGAAGTAATATTGGATCCAAACATGTGAAATGCAAATTTGAATCTTGGATTCTGCATGGTTGTAGGAATATAAATTTCCGGTGTGGAAATCACTCCTGTACCTAAAGCGTTGTTGGCCTCCGTATAAATGTATCCACCACTGCCGGAAGCATCTTTAGCCGGACCAGATCCAAAAGTTTGGGTTGGGCCTACCATGGTTCCAAAGTTTGGGTTAGTTGCATTTGGCCTTATCCAACAGCCGTTTATTTGGTTACCCAGATTTTGAAATCCAGTTCCACTAACCCAACTTGCTCCATTAAAACTTTCTGCCCATGGGGCAATAGCAACGCCACATTGTGTATTTCCACCAAATGGTCCTTCCCACACACTTACATCACCAAGCGCGCAGCTATCCTTTACGTAAAAATCATAGCTACTGGATGGGCTTAATCCGGTAATGGTAAATGGATTTGTGTTGGCCGGAACTATGGTAAGCGGACCCGAACCTCCTGAAACTCTATAACCAATTAGCCAGTTAGTGGCTCCACCAGTTGTCCACGAAAGTGTAACAGAGGTAGTCGTAGCTGCGGTAGAAGTTATATTTAACGGGCGCGGACAACTAGGCGCTTCCTTTACAGAGATATCGTCAATGGCTGCATCAGCCAATGTATTAAAGCTAGCCTTAGTTGCTTTTATCCTAATTTTAATGGTATCATTTACATAAGAACTCAAACTAACAATAGCCTCCTTCCATGGGCTTAAGCCAGAAGTTTGTTGCTGACCCGTTCTTGTCCAAACCTGTGTGTATCCACTACCATTATCTATTTCTACTGACATTGAACCTATACCCGTTCCAAACATATGATACCAAAAGCGTAGCTCAGGGTTTGTAAGAGCGCTCAAATCAATTTGAGGAGATTCCATAAAGGCATCAAATGGTGCTGTACCACCACCGAAAATTGACTCTGCAAAAATAAATTTACCTGAACCTGTAGTGTGGTCTGCTGCCGGCCCGGTAAGGGTAGAAATGAATGCAGGAGGACCTGTTTTCCAAAGATAATTTGCAAGTGGCGTACGTGTCCAGCACTGGGCCACAGTACCTGTATCATTAAAATTAGGACCTGCCGTCCAGGTTGATCCGTCAAAGTTTTCAGTGAATGGAGCTAATACTGGCAAACAATCTGTTGACCCGGTAGCAACCCCGTACCAATCGCTCACACTACCCACTCCACAACTATCACGCACATAAAAATCATAAGTAGTAGAACTGTTTAAGCCCGTAACATTAAATGGATTAGTGGTAGCATTTACGATGGTTCCTGTACCTAAAGTAAATCCGGCATTGCCGTATTGTATTTGCCAGTTTGTAGCGCCACCTGTTGTCCACGAAAGTGTAACGGAAGTCGCACTGGTATTGGTAATAGTAAGAGCTGATGGTTTTGGACAGGCAGGTTGCTCATGTATATCCAAATCATCAATGGCTATTACCGAGTTAAAGGCAAAAGTGCTGTTTCGGTAGCCCTTAAACCTAACCTTTATGGTATCGTTAGCATAAGAGGAAATGTCAATAATTGCCTCTTTCCACAATGC
The DNA here is from genome assembly GCA_963975525.1 of uncultured Owenweeksia sp. GTDB lineage: Bacteria > Bacteroidota > Bacteroidia > Flavobacteriales > Schleiferiaceae > Owenweeksia. The sequence goes on from CAXBJE010000003.1 coordinate 1,626, forward strand.
AGTTTTGGAAGTTTGTTGCTGTCCAACAATAGACAGTTCATGTTTCCAGGAGCTACCATCAAATACCTGCACAGAAAGTGAATCAATATCAGCACCAAACATATGGTACCAGAAGCTAAGCTCAGGTGTGGTAAGTGGGCTTAAGTCAATTAAAGGAGACATCACCATTCCCTCCATAGATTGAGTCACAGTACCGAAGGTTCTTTGGGTATGTATAAATTTCCCCGAACCTGTAGTATGATCTCCAGATGGGCCGGTGGTTGTAGTGGTAATGGTACTTTGCGGAGCCCATACATAATTCACGGTTTCATCCCTTTCCCAGCAGGCGTCAAGGTTTCCGGGAACGGTGAAAGTCCCGATAGTCCAAACGTTGCCATCAAAGTTTTCGGTGTATGGAGCTGCAATAGGATTACAATCAGTAGTATCCCCTACCGGTCCTATCCAGTCGGAGACATCAGCCAAACCACAACTGTCTCTCACATAAAACTCATAACCTGTATTGGCGCTAAGCCCTGTAACCGTAAAAGGATTAGTGGCGGCATTTACCACTGTACCTGAACCTATTGCAAACCCCGGGCTGCCATATTCAACATTCCAATTGGTAGCTCCGCCCGTAGTCCAACTTAAGGTTACAGTACTGTTTGTTTTACCCACTATGGCCAGGTTTTGGGGCTTAGGGCAGGTAGGAGCTTCATGTATGTCAATGTCATCAATAGCTGCATCAGCCAAGGTTCCAAAACTTGCTTTTGTAGCTTTAAACCTAAGTTTTATGGTATCATTAGCATAGGCTGCCAAACTAATTACCGCTTCCTTCCAGGCATCGGTTCCAGAAGTTTGTTGTTGGCCAGTTTTACTCCAAATCTGTGTATATCCACCACCATTATCTATTTCCACTGCCATTGAACCTATATTGGTTCCGAACATGTTATACCAAAAACTAAGTTCTGGAACGGTTAAAGCAGAAAGGTCAATTAGTGGAGTTTCTACAAAGGCATCAAATGGTGCGGTTCCTCCTCCAAAAATGGATTCTGCAAATAGGTACTTACCACTACCTGTAGTATGATCGCCTGAAGGGCCGGTAAAATTTGATGTGAAAATAGGTGGTCCCGGTTTCCATAAATAGTTGGCTAATGGAGTTCTCACCCAGCATTGAGCTATACTACCTGTATCGTTAAAATTTGTACCTACTACCCATGTTGGGCCATCAAAGGTTTCAGTAAAAGGTGCAAGTAAAGGCAGGCAGCTGGTTGTTCCGGTTGCTCTTCCGACCCAAAAACTAACATCAGCCAAACCACAACTGTCTCTTACAAAAAAGTCATAGGTTGAAGAACTATTGAGGCCTGTAACTGTGAATGGATTTGTAGATGCATTTACAATAGTACCTGTACCCGCTGGAAAGCCTGAAGGGCCATATTCAATTTGCCAGTTTGTAGCCCCACCGGTTGTCCAGCTTAAAGTTGCAGAGGTAGCATTGGTACTGGTTACACTTAAGTTAGATGGTTGTGGGCATGTAGGTTGTTCATGTATGTCCAAATCATCTATTGCTAAAGCAGAATTAAATGCAAATGCGGTACTTCTATAAGCCGTAAACCTGACTTTGATAGTATCATTGGCATAAGAGCTGATATCCACTAAATGTTCCTTCCATGCTGCAGTTTTTGAGGTTTGTTGTTGACCCACAACTGAAGCCTCGCGCTTCCAGATGTTGCCGTTAAATATTTCCACCTGAAGTGAGTCTATATCAACACCAAACATGTGATACCAAAAGGTAAGTTCAGGTGTGGTTAATGGCGACAAATCAATCAGCGGGCTCTCCACAACAGCAATTCTGCTTTGGGCAAGAGTTCCAAAAAATCGTTGACCCGCCAGGAATTTTCCTGAACCTGTTGTATGATCGCTGGAAGGGCCTGTGGAGAAAGTAGTGATGGTTGACATTGGCGTCAACATATAGTTTAAGGTAGCATCTCTATCCCAACAAGGGTCAAGATTTCCCGGTACCGTAAATGTCCCAATCGTCCAAGCTGTACCATCAAAATTTTCTGTATAGGGGGCGGCTATTGGATTACAATCGGTTGTTGTTTGCACAGGTCCAACCCAATCTGAAACATCAGCAATACCGCAACTATCCCTAACATAAAACTGGTAAGCGGTATTTGCAGAAAGCCCCGTAACCGTGAATGGGTTTGAGGCGGCATTTACCCTTGTGCCAGTTCCCGGGGTAAAGCCAACAGGGCCATACTCCACATTCCAGTTTGTGGCTCCACCAGTTGTCCATTGTAATGTTGCCGTTGAGTTGGTTTGCCCAACTAAAACCAAGGTTTGCGGTTTTGGGCAGCTTGGCTGCTCGTGAATGGAAAGATCATCTATACCCAGATCAGCAGTATTGGCAAAGTTGATATGGGTTGCCTGAAATCGGATGATTACGGTATCATTGGCATAAGAACTGAGGTTAATCACAGATTCTTTCCAAGCAGCTGTATTTGAGGCTTGATGTTGACCGGTAAGCACTAATACCTGATTATAGGTGGCTCCGTGATTATTGGAAACTGAAACAATCAACTTATCGATATCCGCCCCAAACATGTGATACCAAAAGCTCATCTCAGGAATGGTAAGAGGCGAAAGATCAATAGGAATTGAGGTGATTGTGGCAGTATCCGGCTGAGTGCTAAAGGTTAAGCGCTCCGCCTGAAGATACTTACCAGCCGTGGTGCCCAAAGTGTGATCTACGCTTGCACCGGTTTGTGTTGATACAAACTGGGGAGGGCCGGATTTAAAGGCAAAAAACATTTCTTCTCTATTCCAACAAGTATTTATGGTACCGGGGCTGGCCAGGTTTGGCCCTCTGTTCCATACTGAACCATCAAAGTTTTCAAAATATGGAGCAATTGCCGGGGCACAGGTTGTCTTACCTAATACAACGCTAGACCAGGCACTTTTATCGGTCGCAGAACAACTATCCCTAACATAAAAATCATACGAGCTATTTGCAGATAACCCAGAAATGGTAAATGGATTGGAGCCCGCATTTACAATTGTACCCGTACCTTTTGTAAACCCTGTTGGTCCATACTCAATCTGCCAGTTAGTGGCTCCACCGGTTGTCCATCCAATGGTAATGCTACTTGAATTTGATGAAACAAAGGTTAAGTTAGTTGGCTTTTTACAGGTTGGGGCTTCATGAATATTTACATCATCTATGGAAACATCACCAGCGGTGCCCGTGGTATTTTGTAGCACTTCAAATTGAAGAACAATGGTATCATTGGCATAAGCCGAAAGATTTACCACAGCCTCTATCCATGGATCAGTTTTAGAAAATTGCTGTTGGCCTGTTTTTACAAAAACAGTGGTGAATGTAACTCCCCCATCATTAGAAACTCTTGCTCTAAGCCTATTGATATCTCCACCAAACATGTGATACCAAAAAGTAAGCTCGGGAGAAGTAAGCGGCCCTAAATCAATGGGTGGACTATTAATGAATGCGGTAGCCGGAAAGGTTCCAAAAAATAAGCGTTCTGAATAAATGTACTTGCCAGTGCCAGAAGTATGATCTCCTGATGGACCTGAGTTAAACGCAGAAAAGCTAGGTGGCCCAGACTTCATAATAAAATTGTTTTGAAAGTTTCTGGAGAAGCACGTGTCGATGGATCCTCTAACCCCAAAGCCCGTTCCCGGAATCCAATCTGAGCCATCAAAGTTTTCAGCCCACGGAGCGCTAATTACCGAGCAACTTGTTCTAAAAGATGATGCGTTGGACCAAAAGCTAACGTTTCCAACACCACAGCTGTCTCTAACTACAAAATCATATCTGGTACTAGGCGAAAGTCCTGTTATAGTAAATGGATTTATTGTGGCGGACACCCTTGTTCCAGTTCCGGGAGTAAATCCAGCCGGTCCATATTCAATCTCCCAATTTGTGGCACCACCAGTTGTCCAGCCAACATTTGCGGTAGTGGCAGTAACCGAGTTTAAAGAGAGGGCCGTTGGGGGTAAGCATGTGGGAGCCGGTACGTGGGTAACCGTAATTTTATAGGTGTTATTACGGATGCGTTGATCGGTTGTGTTACAACCTGCTCCGCCAAAAGATCTAAAGGCATGTAACCTGAATTGAACACTTCCTGTAGAAACTATACCCGTGGCAATGTTTAAGCCTGAGCGAGTATATGACACTATACCTGATGAATTATTGGGCGGCCCCACCGCTACAGTAGCTTCTTTAGTATTATTTGTAACACATTCTAAATAAGAACTTTGCTCCAATTGCCAATTAATACCCAAAGCTTCAAAATCATATTCTACTTTTACAGCTGTCACATATCTTCCAACAGGTACAGGAACAGATAATACTCCTGGACAAGTTGAATTTAAAGTTATTGGGGCGGCACCCGTTGTTCTTAGGGTTGCTATATCACCAGTAGTAAAAGTGGCCGTTGTGTTTACTTGAGCCGTGGCAAAAGACAGAGAAACACAGAATAAAGCAAGCGCTTTGGTGTAATATTGAAACATGAAAATAGGATTGTAGTTTTCGTGTAGTGAAAATACAACATAGCCTATGAAATTTATGGAGTTAAGGCCTCTAATTAGCAATCAGTTGAATGCATTTATTAAACGGAAAATGCCTAACCATGGTTTTGTAGGTTTATCCTTCCTTTCAAAATGAAATTGAAACTATGCCGTTTGTCAGGAACATCTAATTTTGCCATTATGCGAAAAATACTCCTCATCCCCATTTTTGGATTGCTTTTAATGGCTTTTGCCCCCAGGGAATACTCCTATAAATTGGCACTGCTTAAGTATAATGGAGGCGGAGATTGGTATTCTAACCCCACTGCCTTGGTAAACCTGATTTTATTTACCAATCAAAACTTAGGTACTGATATAGACCCCGAATATGATGTGGTGGATGTTGGCTCCACAGATATTTTCAGCTATCCCTTTATTCATATGACAGGACACGGAAACGTGGTGTTTTCTGAGGAGGAGCGCAGAAACCTTCGTTTGTACCTGGAGTCGGGAGGCTTTCTTCATATTGATGATAATTATGGGATGGATAAATTTATAAGGCCGGAACTAAAAAAAGTATTTCCTGATATTGAGTTACAGCCCATTCCTCCTGGCCATCCTATTTTTAATCAGCATTATACTTTTAAGGATGGTATGCCTAAAATTCATGAGCACGATAATAAGCCACCGGAGGTTTATGGCATTTTTATAAAAGACAGACTGGCGTTGCTTTATACTACCGAAACAGATTTAAGCGATGGTTGGGAGGATGAAGAAGTGCATAACGACCCGCCTGAAAAAAGACTTAAGGCTCTACAAATGGGCGCTAACATTTTAGAGTACACCTTTAAAGGAATTACCAAAAAGTGAGTCCTGCTGAGTTAAATTACATCCTTAACCACGGCCAGTTTATTGAGGATCATATTTATGAGGATCCCTTTCTGCTTTCATTAAAGTACTCCGGTGAACCAGAAAACCGCCTGCTGATTGAACAAATTCAGGCTCGTCAAAAAATCAAAAAAAAGTTACCGGAATGGTACGCTAATCCTGACCTGATATTTCCTCCGGGCCTTAGCTTAGAGCAGGCCAGCTCACAAGCAACGGCCACACTAAAATCCACACTGGTAAAGGGAAATCATCTTTTAGACATTACCGGAGGTTTAGGAATAGATTGCTATTACCTCTCAAAATCTTTCAGCAAAGCCTCTTACGTGGAATGGGATGCAGATATGGCACTTATAGCAAGCCATAACTTCCATCAACTAAATGCAAATATTGAGACTATGCATAATGACGGATTGGAGGTTTTAATAAACTCCGAAGCCGATTTTATTTACATAGACCCCTATAGGCGGGATGACGCCAAAAACAAAGTTGTAGCCCTATCTGATTGCCTGCCGGATGTTACCAAAATTTTAGACCTATTGATAACCAAAGGAAGGCGCAGCTTGATAAAAGCCAGTCCTATGCTTGATATTAACCTGGCAATTGAGCAGCTTAAATACGTTTGTGAAGTTTGGATAATCAGTCATAAAAATGAGTGCAAGGAAGTGCTGTTTTTATTGGAAGCAGGAGCCAATTCAATAAAGGTAAAAACCTTCGACATCTATCCGGACACTGATAATGCATTTGAATTTGAAAGAAGTGATGTTCCCGTTACTAAAGCCGATACAGGAGCTCCTGATAAATTTCTATACGAACCCAATGCATCCATTTTAAAGTCTGGTGGGCAAGATGTTTTGGCTCAAGTCTTAAAAATTAAAAAGTTACACCCGAACAGCAACTTTTTTACCTCAAGTGAATTAGTGGAGCATTTCCCCGGAAAAACCTTTGTCATCAAGCAACAGCTTAAACCATTTGATAAGAGTTTGTCAAAAGGGCGTTTTAATGTTATTAGCCGAAACTTCCCGAAAAAGGCAAATGAAATTGAGCAGAAAATGAAGATTAAGCCCGCCAAAAATGACTACCTGATAGCCACCAGGCTTCAGGATGGCACTTACACCTTTATCGTTTGTGAGTTATACAATGGGGTTGAATAGCGTAAACAGGCTTTAAATAAATCCTGAAGGTGTGCTCACGCTATCTTGATCATTAGTGGTAATTTAGTGAGTTGATTTTAACAATGCGGAAAGCTCCTCTATCCATAAAGATTTGCCTCTTACTTGCAGTACACTCACTGGCTTTATCAGTGTGGGGTCAGGCTACTTTTATACCTAACCAAGGGCAGTGGGATGGCGATTTTCTTTTTAAAACTGAGCTTATCACCGGAGCCATATTCTTTGAAGAAACAGGCTACACCACCCTATTATCCGATCCGGAAGCTATAGAAAGCAGGCATCAACATGGTGAAGATGACCATCACGAACATGCTCCAAAAGAAGAGTACCTTTCCGTAGCCTATAAAATGAAATGGCTGAATAGCCTTCCCTCCTCTTCAAACAATATTAAGGGCTTCTCCGAAAGAGAATATTATCACAACTACTTTCTGGGAAACGACTCAACTCGCTGGAAGGGTAATGTGCCTGTGTACAGAGGCATTAGCTACAATGGACTGTACAAGGGCGTAACAATCAACTATTTTGAGGATGGTGATAACCTAAAGTATGATATCCTCCTAGCGGCAAATGCAGACCCTTCTGTTTTACAAATGAGTTTTGAAGGACTGGATGGGTTGGAAATCTCAGAAGGCCGTTTGGTGTTAAACACTGCTATCGGACCGGTTTTCGAGTATATACCTGAGGCCTACCAAATTATTAATGGAGAAAAGGTAATTGTAAGCTGCACTTATATTTTAGATAAGAAAAAAGTAGGCTTTAAGTTGGGGAAATACGACAGCTCAAAAGCTTTAATAATTGACCCTGTTTTAGATTTTGCTACGGTTAGCGGAGCAATAGATGATAATTGGGGTTTTACAGCTACCTATGACAAGTCGGGAAATTTGTATGGTGGCGGTATTGTGGAGGGCTCAGATTATCCGGTTACAACAGGATCTTTTCAGGGAAGTTATGGCGGTGGCGTGTTTGATGTAGCAATCAGCAAGTTTTCTTCAGATGGAACTAGCCTCCTTTATGCAACATTTTTAGGTGGAAATAGTATTGACATGCCACACAGCATGATAGTAGATAACAATGACGAACTCATCATATTAGGTAGTACGGGGTCTACAAATTTTCCGATGAGTGCTAATGGATATCAGAACTCTCATGCTCAGGGCGCTCCTGTAACCTGGCCAAACTGGGAAGTTGACCCAATCCGCAGGATCTATTCAAAATATGACAATGGAGCAAATGCATTTGTTTTGAGAATAAGTGCAAGTGGAAATTCGATTATCAACGGTACTTTTTTAGGAGATTCAACTGGTGCGGTAGGCACTAATACTGAAATAACAAAGAATTACTGTGATGAAACACGTGGGGAAGTTATAATTCTTGATAATGGAAATGTAGCAATTACTACAAGTTCAAAAACTGATAACCTTCCTTTCCTTAAGCCTGGCGCAGGCCCCGGAGCCAATTCTCAAAATGCTATTGTTGCGGTATTCAATCCAAATTTATCCCAATTAGTATGGGGTAGTTATTACGGAGGCAGTGATGATGAAACTGGAAACTCAATTAAAACTAACGGCACTGACATTTTTATATGTGGAGCCACTAGAAGTTCAAATATTCCGACTCATAACAATTCATTTCAGGCTTCTTACTCAGGTGGTATAGATGGCTACATAGCAAAATTTAATGGGAGTAATGGGCAGTTTTTAGGAGGTGTATACATTGGAACCTCAAGTTATGATCAAGCCTTTTTTATTGATGTTGATAAATTAGGTTCTGTATTCGTATTCGGTCAATCTCAAGGAATTATGCCGGTCACAAACTCAAAGTATTCAAATCCCAACTCGCATCAATTTATTCAAAAATACTCCGCGGACCTTAGTAGTAGAGCATGGTCAACTGTAGTAGGTAGTGGGCAAAACAAGTTAGACATAGTTCCATCTGCTTTTATGGTTGATAATTGTTTACGGATTTATGTTAGCGGATGGAACGGGGTTTCAAATAGAAACGCAGGATCCATTAATGCTAATAATACTTTAGGTCTAAAAACTACGAAAGATGCTATTGACAGTACAACCGATGGTAGTGATTTCTACTTTATGGTATTGGATCGTGACGCAACAGGATTTCTTTATGGAACTTTTTATGGTGGTGGTGCACAAGAACATGTAGATGGCGGCACCAGCCGCTTTAGTCCTGATGGCACCATTTATCAGGCGGTGTGTGCTGCATGTGGACCTGGCTCTACTTTTCCAACTACTCCTGGCGTGTATGGCCCCGCAAAGAACACATCAACAAACTGCAACCTTGGAGCCATCAAAATCAGTTTGGAACAAACTGTAAAAGCCGCTCCGGATATTGACATTACGTTTGATGTGGATACGATTTGTGACCAGCTATTTGTAAAATTCACCAACAACAGTAAAAATGCCAACAACTACTATTGGGATTTTGGAAATGGCCTTACCTCTTCTCAGTTTGAGCCTAGTACCGTGTATAACGGCCTTGGTGTTTATACCATACAGCTTGTGGCAGAAGATACGGTTTGTGATATATCAGATACCGCAACAATTACTATAAATAATGATACACCAAAAAGGCCTACTGCTTCAATAGACTACAATTACATTGGTTGTGATAAGAAATTTCAAGTGAACTTCAACAACACCTCTCCTGAGGTAAACCAGTTTATTTGGGATTTTGGTGATGGCAGCAAGTCAAATGACGAAAACCCAACGCATTTTTTCCCAGGCACAGGTAGCTACCAGATTATGTTAATAGCCACAGACACCACGTGCCAACTGGCGGACACTGTTTTTGCCAACGTTACTTTCGAAGATAGTACTATGGTGCCTCATGCCGAAATATCATACAAGGAATGTAGCACTGGAGAAATTGATGTGGCACACACAAACTATAGAACCCGATACCTTTACGAATGGCTTTATTCAGGTAAAAAGGCAACAGGCGCCTATCCAAATATTAAGTTCGATAATCCTGGAATTTATGCCGTAAATCTCTCCATTGAAGATCCACTTTGCACTCAATTGTATGAGCAGAACTTCAAAGTTGATATAGAAGCCATTCAATCTGAAATCTATATTCCCAATGCCTTTTCACCAAATGGCGATGGTATCAATGAAGAGTTTATTCTTTCTGGTGACCGCTGCGACCCTAACGACTACTTTCGCATATTTAACCGCTGGGGCGAAATTGTATTTGAAACCGAGCACCCCTTTACAGAGTTTTGGGATGGCTCCAATGATGGTCAGGAACCTAAAGAAGATGTTTATACATATATCTTAAAATCAGGTAAGGATACCAGGCGAGGCTACCTTACTTTGTTTAGATAATATTAAGCGCTAGGAAGGGTAATCCTGAAAGTTGTGCCCTCTCCTATTTCACTTTCAAAATCAATACTTCCCCTATTCTGTTCAACCATTTCCTTGCAAAGTATCAATCCCAGTTTTTGCCCCTTTTCGCCTAATGTTCCTTCGCTGGTTGCCGATTCTAAATTGAACATTTTAAGCTTCTGTTCATCGTTTATTCCCGGCCCTGTATCAGCTATTGAAATTATTACCTCTCCATTTTTCTGATTAGATCTAAAGGAAATAACATCTCCTGCAGAACAAAACTTAATGCTGTTTGACAACAGGTTACGCACAGCAACTTTAACCATATCAGGATCGGCTTCAACTAAAAGGTTTGCGTCAATGTGATTTTCTACTGAAATCTCCTTTAAGTTGGTTTGCTGTTTTACCAACTCAATATTTTCCTCCACCAACGATTTTATGCTAAAAGTTGTACTGTTTACCTGAAAGCCCTCTAATTGATTTTTAGACCATTCCAAAAGGTTATCAAGAAACAGACTGCTGGAATTTACAGTCTTCTCCAATTTATTAAGAAGCCCATTTAGTTCATCTCTGCTCAGCTGATCTTCACGATACATACTCATCACCATTTGAATGGTGGCCAATGGACTTCTAAGATCATGAGACAGAATAGAGAAAAGCTTGTTCTTTACCATATCCAGCTTAGATAGCTCCAAATTCTGACTTTCCACCAAAGACATCTGTGAGTTCAATTCCTCGTTTAAGAGGGCTACTTCGTCCAAAACCTGCTCTATATTCAGCTTTTGTTTTTTCAGCAATTGGTTGGTGGCCTTCCTTTCAATATTCCTTTTATATAAACCGATAACTAATAAAACCACCAGCCCCAAAATAATTGCGGCTACGAAAATGGTCTTTAGATAGCTATCATTTTGCGAGGTTATTATCTGATTGTCCTTAGCCAAATTTTCATACTGATCGCCCATTCGATTAAACTCAGCCAGCATTATATGATTTATTTCCTTCTCTACTCCAATACTGTCGTTTACAGCAATCAGCTGCTTTTGATATTTAAAAGCAGATTCAAAGTCTCCTGATTCGCTGCCAATTTTAATAAGGAGAGGCAGAATATCGGATTTCAACTTCTTTGAATCCATACTCTTGGCAACCTCCAGAGCTTCTAACGCATGCTGTTTTGCTGCTTCTTTATCATTCATTTTATGATAAAGATTCGCTATAGAAGTCATTACAATCCCTTGATTGAATCTATCCTGAAGACTGTCATTTATGGCGTACGCGGTAGTGTAATTGGCTAAGGCCTTTTCATAATTGCCTTCATTTACTTCCAACTGACCAAGCGCCAAACTGGTTTGAGCTATCCCATTAAAATCGCCCATTTCCTGGCGCATAGCCAGACTTTTGTCAAGGTAATTTCTGGCATTTGAAAAATCGCCTAAAGCCGTACTAACAAAACCCATATTGTATAATGCCCATGATATACCCTTTTCATTTCCGGTTTTAGTATTGCTATTCAGAGATTCAGTAAAATAGGTACGCGCCAATTCATATTGCTCCAGGTCAAAATATAGAGAACCTATGTTGGTATAGCATTGATTTATGCCATGAGGAAATTTTATTTTCTTAAAAATGGGTAAAGCTTCCAAATACTTTTCTAACGCCACCTGGTCTTCATCAAGCCTATCATAGGCGAATCCCATATTTACCAAACTGCGCCCAACTCCCTTTAAATAGTTACTCTCTTTAGCCTTGGAATAACCCAGGGAAAAGTAGTAAAGTGCACTATCTATTTTGCTTCTGATTCCGTAGGAAATACCCATGTCAAGATAGGCATCGGCCACCATAGAGTCTGCACCAATTTTTTCGGCCAACTCGCGATAGGCATTAGCATAGTAGAACTTTTTTACAGGATCAACAGAAGAATAGGCACCAGAAAGATTTTTCAGAAGTTTAATTCTGGCGACATCCGTCAAACTCTACAACCCGGCTTTGTTGTGCATATGAACCATAAGCAAATAAAAGGCTGATAATTAGTAGATAGTACCGTTTAAGACGAGGTATGTCCGCCATAAAATCCTAGAGTGGGTTTAATTCACCAATATAGTTGCCTTAATTGGATAAAGGATGGGTTATAAAAACTAAAATATATTGAAGGAGAACGTGTCTCTAAAAAATCAACTCTCCATCCACTTCCAGCCCTGCAATAAAGGCCTTGGCTTTGGCAATGTCCTCAGCAATAATCCGGTCCTCTTTAATGAATGAAACTTCAGCTCTAAACGACTCAAGGAATGACTCCAAAAATGGCGAAGTTTTATCCTTACGGAAGAATAGCGCCTGTGAAGCACAAATAAGCTCAATGGCCAAAACAGTTTCCAGGTTTTGACAAACCTCCCATGCCTTTGTTGCAGCATTTGCCCCCATACTTACATGATCTTCCTGCCCATTGGATGAAACAATGGAATCTACCGATGCTGGCGTACAAAGCTGCTTGTTTTTACTTACAATAGAAGCAGCGGTGTATTGCGCAATCATCAACCCTGAGTTAAGCCCTGGCACGGCTACCAAAAAAGGTGGTAATTCCCTTTGTCCGCTTACCAGTAAATAGGTTCTCCTTTCAGAGATATTGGCAAGTTCAGCCGCTGCAATAGCCATGGTATCAAGGGCTATGGCCAATGTCTGCCCATGGAAGTTTCCGCCAGAGATGATTTTATCCTCATCCGGGAATATGGTAGGGTTATCGGTAACGGAATTGATTTCTGTGGTAAATACCTTTTCAGCATAATCCAAAGCATCCTTAGTGGCGCCATGTACCTGCGGCACACAACGGAATGAATAAGGATCCTGAACGTGCTTTTTCTTTCGGGTTATAAGCTCGCTGCCCTCCAAAAACTCCTGTACTCTTGTGGCTGTATCTATTTGCCCTTTGTGCGGACGAGCATGGTGAATCAACAAATCAAACGGTTCAGGGCGGCCATCGTAAGCATCCAACGAAAGTGCAGCAATAAGGTCGCACAGGTAGCTCATCTTCTTTAAATTAAAAAGTATAGAGCAACCATAAGCAGCCATAAACTGGGTGCCATTCAACAATGCCAGTCCTTCTTTAGATTTTAAGCTTAAGGGTTTTAGTCCTAATGTTTCCAAAACTTTAGCCGTAGGCTGTAGCTTGTTTTTATAGTACACCTCTCCTTCTCCCAACAAGGGTAAACTTAGGTGTGCCAGCGGTGCCAAATCACCCGAAGCACCAAGTGAGCCTTGTTCATATACTTTGGGTGTGATGTTGTGATTATAGAATTCAATAAGCCTTTCCACAACCTCCACAGTAATGCCGGAATGACCATACGAAAGCGAGCGAGCTTTTAGCAATAACATCAGCTTTACCAACTCCAATGGCACTTCATTACCCGTTCCGCAAGCGTGTGAACGCACCAAATTGGTTTGAAGTTGTGCAAGGTCCTTACCCTCAATGGTGATGTTATACAGTGAGCCAAAACCAGTGTTTATCCCATAAATGGGATCTTCTGATCTTTCAATTTTGTCATCAAGATATTCGCGGCACTTTACTACACTATGCTTGGCCTCATCAGAAAGGCTAACTTCAAGATTCTCTGAAAATATCTGGCATAAGCGAGAGAGGCTAAGATGCTCTGCTCCTATTTCGTAAGTCTTAGTGGAGGCCATAGTTTGAGTTTTTGCGGTTAGTAAAGTATTCCAGTATTTCAATACGGCTGTAGTCCTCCTGGGTACCTTCGTTCATATTCTTCATGGTAAACTTTTCAGCTTTCATCTCATTGCTACCAATCAATATCACATTTGGGATGTTCTTTTTATTAGCAAAATCAAGCTGCTTTTTTAGTTTACTGCTATCAGGATAAACCTCTGCTTTTACCCCAAGATCACGTAAATCATTGGCGAAAGCCAAACTGTACAGACTTTCTGCTTCTCCAAAATTCACAAATAGCACTTCCGTAGAGTTGCCATCCAGTTCAGGGAAAAGTTCCAACTCTTCCATCACAATCTGGATACGATCCAAACCAAATGAAATTCCAATTCCCGAAAGGTTTTTCAACCCAAATATTCCCGTAAGGTCGTCATAGCGGCCACCGCCACCAATAGAGCCCATTTCCACTCCTACTGGTTTTACTTCAAATATGGCCCCTGTGTAATAATCAAGGCCTCGGGCCAGACTCACATCCAAAACCAGTTCATTCGTCAACTTTAGGCTTTCAATATTATTAAGGACAAATTCCAGTTCGGCAATACCCTTCTCTCCCATTTCATTTCCTGCCAGTGCCTTTTTAAACACTTCCAGCTTTTCAGCATTGGTGCCTTCGATTGATAGCACTTCAAATAGCAAGGTGCTGGCCTTTTCAGGGAAACCCTTTTGGGTAAGTTCCTTAGCTACGCCTTCGTTCCCGATTTTATCCAGTTTATCCAGTATAACTGTAAACTCCGTTAGTCTGTCGCTGATACCCATGGCTTCTGCCAATCCTGCCAACAGCTTACGATTGTTCATGTGTATGGCCGCAGGTACTTTCAATGTTTTGAAAACTTCATCATACATGCGGATGAATTCCAACTCCATCAAAAGAGAATCTGAACCAACGGCATCGGCATCACATTGGTAAAACTCGCGGAAACGTCCTTTCTGTGGGCGATCAGCCCTCCAAACCGGTTGTATCTGGTAGCGCTTAAACGGAAAGGTTAAATCATTTTGGTTTTGAACTACAAAGCGGGCAAAGGGAACGGTAAGGTCGTACCGCAGGGCTTTCTCAGAAACAGACACACCAAAGGCGTTGCTGTTATCATCTGCAAAAGCTTCCTTGTCTGATTTCTTTAGAAATTCTCCGGAATTTAAAATCTTAAAAATAAGCTTGTCACCTTCCTCCCCGTACTTCCCGGTAAGGGTACTGAGGTTTTCCATGGCTGGAGTTTCTATCGGCTGAAAGCCATATTTACAAAAAACAGTTTTTAGGGTGGAAAGAATGAACTCCCGCTTTTGCATAGCCTCGGGCATTAAATCTCGAGTGCCTTTGGGTAGGCTGGGCTTTATGGACATATTGTTTGGCGCTTTATTTTAAGAGGGCTCAAAATTAGTAGAAATAAGGGAGCGGCAAGGGATGAGTAGGGAGTTTGTAGTAAGGAGTTGGGAATAGCGCAAAACGAAGTCTGGAAGGTTCTTTCAATACCCCAGCTGCATAGTGTCAGAAGCGCACGAGGCCTTAATTCTCATAAACTCCTCCTTATCTTTTAGGTTACTCCAACTCCAGCTGTTGTGAGAAAAGTTGTCCAATGGATTTACATCCTTATAATACACCGTGCTTAACCCATCAAAACCAAACTCATTAAATACCAGCAGTGCCATACAGCCTGCTCTTATCAACCTGTCCTGCTCGGGTAGTTCGGCCCATTCGTCTTCGTAAATCACCAAAAACCTGCGGGCCACTAAGTCCATATAGCGCCTCATGGTTTCCACACTTACCTTTTCAAAGTTTATACGGTGATAGCCCGGCTGGCTTTGCGAATAAATCAACTCAAACTGATCACCAATTTTTAGAGGCATACCGTTACCCGAAATAATATCAATTCCGTATTGGCTGGCATAAACCCGCTCTTTAATAATGGTGTCTTCCAAAAAAAACTGGTATTCCATCCGCTTGGTGCCCAAGCCGGTAATCTGCACTTCGGTAACCAGTGGGTCTCTGTTAATAACCAGGTTTTTATAAAAACCATAGCCTTGCCAGGTGGCCAGGCCAACCACCACAATCCCAATAAGTATAAATATGGCTTTTTGAAACTCGGCAGATTGTTTCTGCTCCTGTCTTTTTCTAAACTCCTTAACCCGCTCTCGATATTGCGCCTTGGCCTTTTCCTCAGCCGCCTTTTTCATCAGGTCGTAAAACTTCTGCAAGTCTTCAGGATTCATACCCACACCCTGATTCATTTTACGAATTCCCGTAAGGTACTCGTAGGCCTCAATAATTTCCAGAAACTTCTTTTTAGCATCCTCCCCGGGGTTTACATCGGGGTGATACTTCATCGCCATCATGCGGTAGGCTTTTTTAACCTCCTCCTTGGTGGCGCCCTCACTCAGGCCAAGTATATCGTAATAGCGTTTCATTAAGCAGGCGGGAAAATACAAAAGGCCAACATCACAGCAAATAACCCCTATCCAAATGCCATATATTTTTGTAGTCCGTAACGTTCAACACTCCCTTTTGAAGTATATTCACCACTCAAATTTTCGTTCAACAAAAAATATATTTTCAAACTATGGATTTCCCCATTGGTCTTATCGCATTTATTGTAATTGTATTGTTCTTTTTAAGCGGTTTCTACATTGTACGCCAGCAGTATGTGGCCGTTATACAGCGCTTCGGTAAGTTTATTAAAGCCCCCGAAGCTGGCATCCACTGGCGTATTCCGTTGGTAGATCAAGTGGCCGGACGTGTAAATCTGCGTATACAGCAATTGGATGTATTGGTGGAAACCAAAACCAAGGATGATGTATTTGTAAAGATGAAGGTATCTGTGCAGTATCTGGTGTTAAAGCAAGCGGTTTATGCGGCTTTTTACCAGCTGCAAAACCCCGAAGACCAAATAACCTCTTATGTGTTTGATACTGTACGTGCTGAAGTACCAAAGCTAAAGCTGGATGACGTATTTGAAAAAAAGGACGACATAGCGGTGGCCATTAAGCGCGAGCTTGAAGAAGCTATGAACGATTATGGATATGGCATTATTAAGGCCCTGGTTACCGATATTGACCCGGATGAGCAGGTGAAGCACGCCATGAATAAAATTAATGCGGCTGAGCGCCAGAAGATAGCTGCAGAATATGAAGGTGAAGCCGAGCGAATAAGAATTGTGGCAAAGGCCACGGCTGAAGCAGAAAGCAAGCGCTTACAGGGACAAGGTATTGCCGACCAGCGTAGGGAAATTGCCCGCGGACTGGAAGACTCTGTAGAAGTGCTAAATGCTGTGGGTATCAACTCTCAGGAGGCCTCTGCCCTAATTGTAATCACCCAACATTACGACACCCTACAGGCGGTAAGTGAAAACACAGATAGCAACCTTATTCTATTGCCCAATAATCCAACTGCAGCAAGCGATATGCTTACGCAGATGACTACAAGCTTTATAGCTGCCAATACTATGAAGGATGCGAAGGAGAGGAATACTGGGAAAGGAAATGCCTAAACACATTGTTCTATTAATATTGATATTGATTGCGACCCGGTCAGTAAAAGCACATGACGATTCATCAGAAGTAAGACAGTTCGCTATTGTTGAATCTACTCATCCAGGATTCTTGGAACTTCTGGACAAAGCGTTAGGTAGATTCAGTGAATGCCTGGATTCTAGTTTGTCATCACCAAAAAATGCACTTGTAGTGGCTATTTGGGTAGCCAAGAGTGCCTATACTGGGGAAGTTGATACCAATATTTCGTTTGAGTTAGTCCCCTTCTTTAGTTGGAAAGACTTGGACTACGAGTATGTTGGTGTTTTTGAAGTAAATGGTGCTTATGTTTTTTTGAAAACAGAAACCTTTGATCCATGGATAAGATTCTCGGGAGATTCCATTTCTCTAAACCAAAGGATTATTGGGAATTTTGGCGATGTTCCATCTTTCACAGATACATTGGACAATTCCATTGTTCTGCCTAATTATATATATCAGTCTACATTTTGCAAGTTTGAGTACAAGAAAATGCAGTTTGTAGAGTCGGAACAATATCCATGTGAATGTGAGGATTGATTTGAAAATATAACAACTAAAAAGCCCATATTACCCAATCATGTCCCCCACCTTTTTTGCAAATCCAACAGAATTTAGAAACTGGTTAGAGAAAAATCATAAAACAGAAACCGAGCTGATAGTGGGGTTTTATAAAGTAAAATCTGGTAAGCCTTCCATTACTTGGTCACAATCAGTAGATCAGGCGCTGTGCTTTGGCTGGATAGATGGAGTGAGAAACTCTATTGATAAAGAAAGCTATTGCATTCGGTTTACGCCTAGGAGAAAAACGAGTTTTTGGAGTGCCATCAACATTAAAAAGATGGAGGAACTTACTAAAGCCGGCCTAATGACGGAGGCTGGGCGTAAAGCTTTCAGCTTTCGCACCGAGGATAAATCCTATGGCTACTCACATGGAAATGAATACTCTGAACTTAGCAAGGAATTCGAAAGACTTTTTAAAAAAGAGAAAGCTGCATGGGAGTTTTTCAACAATCAGGCTCCCTCCTACCTTAGGCTTACCAAACATTGGATAATGTCTGCCAAGCAAGAAAAAACAAGACTTTCACGCCTAAACAAGACCATAGAAGCCAGCCGAAACCAAAAGCGTGTTTCGTAGATAAACTATTTGAGATGAATTTAGACAGGAATAAGAAAAACGCCATTGCCTTTTACAAAACCGCTTATTTGGGTAATCCTGAAAAAGCGGTAAAAGACTATGTAGGCAAAGAATATATTCAGCATAACCCCGATGTAGCCAATGGAACACAGGGGTTTATCGATTACTTTGAAAGAATGCAAAAGGAATATCCTGAAAAGGAAATTGAATTTGTGCGCTGTATTGCTGAAGGTGATTTGGTGGCTTTGCATACCCACCAAACCTGGCCCGACAACGACCAATATGTAACTATGGACTTTTTTAGGTTTGATGAAAACGGAAAGATCTGTGAGCATTGGGATAGTATTCAAAGGATTCCTGAGAAATCCGCCAATCCTAATACGATGTATTAGTAGGTATTCAGTAAAACTATTTGAAGTGTCATGCTAAGTACGGTTTGGATCAGCCGAGATTGTATCGAAGCATAAACGGTTAACAAAGTCGTATTCCTGTAAAACACCCTTCGATACACCCCGAAAGCTTTCGGGGCACTCTGGGTGACAGAACATTTCGATTAAGAGAAGATTAGTGTCATGCTGAGTGATCTCGGCTCCCAGAGATTGTATCGAAGCATAAACGGTTAACAATGTCGTATTCCTGTAAAGCACCCTTCGATACTCCCCGAAAGCTTTTGGGGCACTCAGGGTGACAGAACCTTCCGTTTATTCCAAAGGTAGTGTCATGCTGAGTGATCTCTGCTCAGCAGAGATTGTATCAGCCGGCCTGGCTGCATAGACAGGAAGCATAAACGGTTAGCAAAGTCGTATTCCTGAAAAGCACCCATCGATACACCCCGAAAGCTTTCGGGGCACTCTGGGTGACAGAACCTTCCGTTGCCAATTTTCATTCATTTATTCCTTGCTCCTCACCCCAGGCCCCCTCTTCACATCAACTATTTTCTGAAACATAAGTTAATATTGATGTCAAGCTATATGCGCAAATTGTATCTTCAAAGGATCAACACACAACATGCGCCTAACCAAACAAATCCTAGCCTTACTTCTGCTTCTTTCCTTTCAGCTGAACGCACAAAAACCATCTGATAAGGAAAAACTCCAAACGCTTTTTGAGCAAGGCTTAGCAGATTACAAAAACAACAAAGCTGAAGATGCCCTCCAAAAGCTTCAACAGGTAAGGCAGCAAAGTGGCGCGAGTGGCAACCCACAGCTTAAATATCGGGCAGGTCTTCGTCATTATGTGTACGCCAAAAACCTGCGCGATTATCACTTGAGTATAGACTCTATTACCTATTACTTAAAGAAGTTTGAGGAGCTAAAGGACCATTTATACATAGGTACGGCACAAGCCTATCTCGCAGACATTTACCGAGGCATGGGTGATGTGCAAACCCAAATCAAATTGCTATACGCCAGCAATAAATCCTATGAAAAAATAGATCATCAAATCGGGATTGCCGATAACCTACAAGACCTTTCACTACTTCACTATGACCAGGATGACCTAAAAAGTACACGCCAAACTATAAACCGGGCAATTCAGCTTTTTAAGCAATATGGTACCCAGCGCGATTTGATAGGCGCCTATAACAATCTCTCTATCATCTTTGAAAAATCCGGCCCTATAGATTCCGCTATTTACTTTCAAAAAATAGCGCTGCAAATCGCCAAACGGGAGAAGTACTATGAGTCCGTTGGACTGCTGCTAAGCAACCTAGGCAATAACTACAGCGCCATTGGTGAGAATGAACTTGCCGAGGCTACACTACTGAAAGCACTTAAACTGCGGGATAGCATTAATGACAGGCACGGCATGGCATACACCAACATTAGGCTATGCTATTTTTATGGTAAGATTAACAAACCGGAAAAGGCCATTGTACATGGTGAGCGTGCCCTGGCCATTGCAAAGGCCATCCCCTACTTAAAGGCCCAAAGAATGGCGCATGGCTCCCTATCCATCGCTTACTCTCAACTCAACAATCCTGTAAAGGAGCTATACCACTACCGCAGGGAGCAAACGCTAATTGATAGTCTGCAAAATTTGGATAACGCACGCAGCATTACCCGTTCGGTAATGAACTATGAGTTTCATAAAAAGCAATTGCTGGATAGTATTGAAACTGCCCAGCGCGAAAGGGAACAGCAGTTTGCCTTCCAAAAAAGTCTTACGGCACAGAAAAACCAGCGCAACCTGTTTCTCATTCTTGGTATAGTGGCCATACTGATGGCTTTTGGACTTTGGAACAGACTTAAGTTTATCCGCAGAACCAAGGCTATCATAGAAAAGGAGAAAGAACGCTCAGATAGTTTACTTCTAAATATCCTTCCGGCCGAAATTGCCGAGGAGTTAAAGGAAAAAGGCAAGGCTGAAGCTCGGGACTTTGATATGGTTTCCATACTGTTTACCGATTTTAAGGAGTTTACCCAAACCTCAGAAAAGCTCAGCGCCAAAGAGCTGGTGGAAGAAATCAACATTTGCTTTGAAGCCTTTGACAGGATTTGTGAAAAACATCATATAAAAGATAAAAACCATTGGTGATGCCTATATGGCAGCTGGCGGTTTGCCTGTACCCTCTCCCTCCTCAGTTAAAAACACAGTTTTAGCCGCGATTGAAATGCAGGAGTTCATTGTAAAACGGAAGAGCGAATTAGATACACAGTACTCCTCCCCCTTGGGGAGGCCGGGTGGGGCTGCTTTTCAAATGCGTGTGGGAATACATACCGGGCCTGTAGTGGCAGGTATAGTAGGAGTAAAAAAGTTTCAATACGATTTATGGGGCGATACCGTAAACACGGCCAGCCGAATAGAAAACAGCTGTGAAGCAGGTAAAGTAAACATCAGCCAAACGACTTATGAACTTTTAAAATCAGATCAGGATTTTGCCTTTGAAAGTCGCGGGAAAATTGAAGCCAAGGGAAAGGGGGAGATTGAAATGTGGTTTGTTACTCATAAAGACCAAACATAACGGACAATTGAAAATATCATTAAGCTCAATATTAGCTAACTAATAAAGCATCAACGAATTATGAAAACCACAAAACCTTATCCTTCAATTTTCGCTTTTCAATTTTCCCTCTTTGTTGTTTTTTCACTCCTCAGCCAACCACTCTGTTCACAAAATTTGGACTCTTTATATGGCGTGTGGCGCAACGTAAACCAAAGTGATTCGAATCGGGTTGAGGCAGCTCGGAAAATTTACAGCGCCAAATTCGCACATAGCCATCCCGATAGCGCACTAGCACTGGCCGAAGAGTTAGTTACACTTGGCAAGAATCGCGGATATAAGCAAGCCGAGGCTGTCGGAAATAATATTAAAGGCAGAATTAATCAGAAAGCTGGCAACTATGACGAAGCAATTCAATACTATCAACTTGCGCTAAAGCTATATAGAGAAACTAAGTATCAAAAAGGTGCAGCGACTGCTCTCAATCACATTGGGAGTGTTTATTACTTGCAGGGTGATTATATAAAGGGATTAAATTTAGCCAAACAAGGTTTAGCTATTAGACAGGCGATAAATTACAAAAGCGGCATTGCAGGCTCTCTGAATAGTATTGGCGCCATGTATGGAAAGTTAGGAAATTATGCCAAGGCTATTGAGTATTTGGAGCGATGTGCAAGTGTATACAATGAAATGAATGATGATGAAGGTCAAGCCATCGTACTATACAACTTGGGCAATATTTATGGCCTTCAAAATGAACATTCAAAAGCACTCACCTACTATGAAAGGGCTCTAAAAATAGTTGAATCCAAGGGCAAACACATTCTAGTTGCAAGTGCTTTAGGAAATATAGGAATGATTTACTACCATCTCGGTGATTTCGACAAATCTTTGGAATACTTAAAAACAAGTACAGAACTTTTTGAAGGCATTGGAGACAAAGCCAGTATTGCACTTTCAATAGGAAATCAAGCCGAGGTCTACCGTGAAAAAGGAGACTTTCAAGCAGCTTTGGAGCATTTCTCTAAAAGCATGTCCATATCAACAGAAATTGATTACAAAAGCGGGCTTGCTTCGGCTTCAATAGGAACAGGGCTGACTCATTTAAAAACTTTTGATTTCCCTGCTGCTATAGAATATTGCTCCAATGGATTGTCTCAATCAGAAAGCATTAATGAATTAGAATTACAGAAAGCGGCTTGCCAATGTTTATATGATGCCTACAAAGCCAATAAAGATGGCAATAATGCATTGGTATATTTGGAGAAGCTCAACTCGATAAACGATAGTTTAAGTTCAGAAGAAACCTCCAAAAAACTCCAGCAAATGGAGTTTGCTAAAGAAGTGTACCAAGACAGTGTAGAGACATTTGAGAAAGAGCGTCAAATAGAATTGGCTCACCAAGAAGAAGTTCGCAAAAAAGACAGAACCAGAAATATAAGTTTTGGGGTTGGCGCATTGGTACTGCTGCTTGCAGGAGGCCTTTACAGCCGTTTGCGGTACATCCGTAAATCAAAAGCCTCACTACAAGTAGAAAAAGACCGCTCTGATAATTTACTCCTCAACATTCTGCCCGAAGAAATCGCCCAGGAACTTAAAGAAAAAGGCAAAGCCGATGCCCGGGATTTCGAGATGGTTTCTATCTTGTTTACTGACTTTAAAGGCTTTACCGAGCAAAG
>CAXBJE010000004.1:0-24495 GCA_963975525.1 uncultured Owenweeksia sp.
GTCATCCACCACATCATCATGCACCAAAGTGGCGGTGTGCATAAGTTCAATAAGCGCAGCTCCACGGTAGGTGCTTTCGTTTATTTCGCCCAGCATTTTTGCAGTAAGAAAAACCAGCATGGGCCGTAATTGCTTGCCCTTGCGCTTTATAATGTAGTAGGTAATCCTGTCGAGCAAAGCCACGTTGCTAGCCATGTAGCTTCTGAACTTGGGTTCAAAAGCATCCATTTCATGCTTAATAGGAGATTTTATTTGGTCTAGCTCACTCATGTGGGTGGCCAAAGGTAACGGCAAAGGTTGAAAGTTGAGAAGTTAAAAGTTGAAAGTTCAGGAGCTCACTCATCTTTTTAGAATTCAGGAAGAGTTAAGCGCCTTTTTTAGAACCCGGAGGGTGTTTCTTTTCAAATTCCCCCCAATCCTTCAGTGCTTCCTTATATGTTTTCTTTTTCGGTTGTGGATTTCTGCGGTTTGCCATATTTCGGTTTGCCATGTTGAAGACATAAGCTACCAAAGCAAACCCTATCATCAACCAGATAAGCATTAGCTAACTTTTTCAGCAATTTCATTCTTATTGGCCAACTGACCACACGCGGCATCAATGTCTTTACCACGGCTTCGCCTTATTTTGGCTACTATTCCGGCATTTTCGAGTTCACGCACGTATTGATTGTAAACTTCCTCAGGGGCCTTTACAAAACGGGGATCGTCCGTGGGGTTGTACTCAATGAGGTTTACTTTACAGGGAATGTGGTTGCAAAACTTAACCAGTGCTGCAATGTCTTCAGCTTTGTCGTTTACCCCTTGCCACACCACATACTCGTAGGTTACTCGTTTTTTGGTTTTTTGGTACCAATATTTTAAGGCTTCTGCCAGATCGGCTACCGGATTCTTGAGGTTGATGGGCATAATGGTATCTCTAACCACGTCCCTTGCAGAGTGTAGGCTAAGCGCCAGATTGAATTTTACTTCATCATCCGCCAATTTCTTTATCATTTTGGCTAAGCCAACAGTGCTAACCGTAATACGCTTGGGCGCCATGTTCAGCCCTTCCGGGGAGGTAATTTTCTCAATGGCATCCAATACGTTGTTGTAATTCATCAGCGGTTCGCCCATGCCCATAAACACAATATTGGTAAGCGGGCGGTTAAAGAAGTTTTCGGCCTCATTCATTACCGCTACTACCTGATCGTAAATTTCATCTGCATTTAGGTTTCGCATCCGCTTTAGCTGGCCGGTAGCGCAAAAGTGACAATCCAGGCTACAACCCACCTGAGAAGAAACACATGCCGTAATTCTTTTGTCAGTAGGGATGAGTACGGACTCCACCACTTTTCCATCATACAGGCGGACGGCATTTTTTATGGTGCCATCGCTGCTACGCTGCATTTCATCTACCCGGATGTGGTTAATCACAAACTCGTTCTCCAGCTTCTCCCGTAAGGAGAGGCTGAGGTTGGTCATATCCTCAAAGCTTTTGGCGCCTTTTTGCCAAAGCCATTCATACACCTGTGTAGCCCTGAATTTAGGTTCATCAACCGATAAAAAATACTCCTGCAATTGGCTTTTGGTAAAGGCCCGGATGTCGCGCTTTTGAGTCATGGGGCAAAGGTAAGGGGATGGAAGTGAAGTTTAAGAAAATCAATTTAAACCAAGTAATTTGAATTGCCTTTTGTCGTAATATTCCGCCTTTAATTTTTAATGTGAATCACTTGCGTAACTATCTTTTGCTTTTAGTTGGGGTTTTGCTGTCGACCTTTAGCTATGGCCAGAAAATTCATGAGAAAATATTAAACAACCAAAACAGCAATAGTTGTTTTGGAGCAGTATCTATTGGAAGCAATGTTTTTTTCAATTTCAATTCTGCTGATTTTTATAAAGGCTACAGCAAAGAGGCCAAAGTGTACCGGTGTGACAACAACATAAACATATCTGACTCAATAGATTTAAGCCACTATGGGGGTTTTGATCTATTTCATATTTCAAACATAGTGTCTTTCTCAGACAGCACATTTTTGGTATTGGGTCAGGGAGTTATACAAAATCCTTACAGCGAGACTTTTAGTGTTTTGGTCATGGATACGTCATTAAACATCATAAAGGTGTTTGATAGCGGGCTTAGGTCTGATACTATAGTTGGTGGTTTGAGTGTTTGTGTTGTTGATAGTTTTTTGATTTTCGGAGGGTTTCAACTTCAGGGTATTTCTCCTAAACCGATTTATTTAATATTTGATGAGGACGGAAATTTTTTGGAGAAAAAGGTTGTAAAACATGTTCCTTTCGGAGTAGTTAATGGCTTATATAATTTTAATGGTAAGATATACGGAGGCTTTCGTCCATCGCAATATGCAAGCGTCTTTCAGATTGATTCAAAAACTTTTGAAATAACCAGGCTGGATACTGGTAGTCGCGGTTTTGCTCCTGGAGGGTTTGTAGATTTTGATGATTCTCCCAATTCCTTCTATTTCTACGGAGAATATTTTTCTGAATATCTGGGCTTTGCCAAAATTGATACGAACTTAACTATTTCGATAATTGATACTTTTTCATCCGTTAACAATCCGAACACCTCAAGTCGGGGCACAGTAGCTGATATTGGAATACTGGCTGCTAAATCAGAACGCGAAATTTATTTTGCAACAGGTGAAGGAGCCTATTACATTCCTCAACAACTTCAACCTGGGCTAATCACAAACATGAAACTTTGGAGAATTGATACTGGAGGTAATGTTATTTGGTCCGTTCTTGTAAATGACAGTTCGTATTATTTCCCAACCAAAACAGTAGCCACCAGCGATGGTGGTGCTGTATTTTTTTCAATGAAATACGATTGGCGGATAGACCCGCAGCCTAAAACCAGTCTTTCTATTATTAAGCTGGATTCAACGGGCAACTTTGTAGGCCTTACTGAAATTGAAGTGCCTTATCAAAATTTAGGTATTGATGTTTTCCCCAACCCATTTACGGATGGAGTAACTATTAGTGGTGTGGAGGCAAGGGAGGTGCGCTCGGCTACCATTTATGATGTAAACGGGAAAGTGGTAATTCAAGAAGAGCAGCCGGAAAGTTTGGAATTTGATACTTCTTCTTTTGTGCCGGGTACTTACTTTTTGCAGGTTGTGCTTAAAAGCGGGCAATCTGGGGTATATAAAGTTGTGAGGGAATAAATAGTCGATGTTTTTTCCACCCCCGCTAGCGGGGGATATCAATATTGCAGATTTCTGGAAGCGAAAAGCTTTTTGATAAAACGACTTTGAAGCTAGGTTGTCCCCCGCTGGCGGGGGTGCTCCCTTGGAGCGGTGGTGGATTAAATCCCAAACCGCAACTGAAAACTAGTTCCTTCACCCTCAGCTGAAACAACAGAAATTCCTCCTTTATGCAGTTGCATAATGTTTTTGGAGAGGGCAAGCCCAATGCCGGTTCCGTTTTTTCGGGTGGAGAAAAAGGGAATAAAGATGGAGGGGAGAATGTCTTGCGGAATGCCATGACCATTGTCTTTTACCTGTAGCACCAAATCAGTATCCGATAAATTGGCAGATAGTTCTATTCGGCCATCAGGGGTTTCTTCCACGGCATGTATGGCATTCCCGATAAGGTTAATAAGTACCTGCTCTATCATTTTTCTATCCGCGCTAAGGGCAAGGCGGCTGTTTATGGGTGCCATTTCAATTGTAACTCCTTTCTCGCGGGCTTCCATTTGCATTAGCTGGCAGGCATCCTTAAATAGTTCCTCTACGGAAACCACTTCCATACGTGGGGCAGGGAGTTTGGTCAGTTTACGGTACTCATCCACAAAGTTGAGCATGCCTCGGCTCCTGCGGATGATGGTGGATAGGGCTAGGTTGATATCGTCAATTTTTTCGCGGTTTAGCTTTTCCGGAGCTAATGCTTCCCCGTTTTCATCGGTGAGCATGTCCTTTATGGTTTCTGAGAGGGAAGTAACGGGCGTTACGGAATTCATCACCTCGTGGGCCAAAATGCGAATAAGCTTATGCCAGGCATCAATCTCTTTTTGTTCAATTTCGTTTTTAAGATCAGAAAATGAAATAAGCCTGTAGGTGGCTCCCATAAGGGAAATATGGTTGAGGTCGAGGTAATACTCGCGCATACCGGCTGTGGTTTGCATCTGGATCAGTCGTCTGCCTTCAATAGTAAAATCGCCCAGTTGGCGTACAAATTCAGGTTTCTTTTTGTGGAGCATCTCCCAACTGCGGAAGTGCGGAATATCCAGCATTTCCTGGGCTGCAGGATTTACCAATTCAATGGTATCCTGGTAATCAACTATAATTATCCCCAGACGGATGTTTTCGAGCGTCAGCTTCAAAAGCTCTGTTTGTCCCTGCTTTTCGGCTCGGGAGGTTTTCATGGTTTCTATCACCTGACTAAAGCTTTCGGTAAGTTCTTTAAAACTCCCGCCAAGGGTGCTGCTGCCAAAACTCACGGCATAATCGCCATAACGGATAGCATCTAAAAATTTGCGCAGCTCGCGGTTCATCCTTTCCGTAAAATAAATGAGTTCCGCAGTTTGACCAATGATGATAAGCCCCAGCAAGATGGCGGTAAAAACCAGATGGTAGTTGTACCAAAGCCATGCAAATAGAAATACGCTGCCAATAAGCAGGCCTATGCGCAATGAAATAAGGGCGGTAAATTTTTTAGAGGCCATGTTTTTCCATTCTTCGGTAAAGGGCCGCCCGGGTTAGGCCCAAATCTTTTGCTGCCCGCGAAATATTGCCTCGGTATTTATCCAATGCCTTGTTGATGTAGTGCTTTTCCATTTCCTCAAGGTTCAGCCCAACAGGTTCATCTACCTGTCCGTTGCCCTGATGAAGTCCGAGGTGATCAATCTCCTTTCCTTCGGAGAGGATGACGGCACGTTCAATAGTATGCTCCAACTCACGGATGTTTCCGGGCCAGCTATAGTCACAAAGCTGATCCATAGCGCGCTCAGAAATTTTAAGGGCACCCTTATGGTACTTATGGGCAAATTTCTCCAGAAACCTTTTGGCCAAAATGGGGATATCTTCCTTTCGCTTTCGCAGAGGAGGTACTTCCAACTCAACCGTATTTATCCTGTAAAGCAAATCCTGGCGAAAGCCATTTTCATGCACCATTTGGTGAATGGGCATATTGGTGGCACATATAAGGCGTACATCTATTTCCCGCTCACGATTTTCACCAAGGCGCATCACCTTGCGGTTTTGCAGTGCGGTGAGCAGTTTAGATTGCAATGAGAGGTCTAGGTTCCCTATTTCATCTAAAAACAGAGATCCTTCATGTGCGGTTTCAAAGCGGCCGGGTTTATCTTCATTGGCATCGGTAAAGGCTCCCTTTTTGTGTCCAAAAAGTTCACTTTCAAAAAGCGAGTGGCTTATGGAGCCCAAATCAACTGTAATAAATGAGTTTTTATTTCTTGGCGAAAGCCGGTGCAGGGCCATGGCAAGTACGCTTTTACCAGTACCGTTTTCGCCTAACAAAAGTACGTTGGCATCAGTGGCTGCAATTTTTTCTATGGTCTTCATGAGTTCCTTCATGGCGGGTGATCGCGATATGAAGTCCTCATTCTTAATGCCAATGTTTTCTTCTAAGGTGGTTTTGGTTTGATTGAGCTGTTCTACCTTTTTTACTTCACGGCCGTATTTAAGTGCCGTGCCAATGGTGGAAAGTAGTTTTTCGTTGGTCCAGGGTTTTAGCACAAAATCAAAAGCTCCTTTTTTAATGGCTTGCACAGCGGTTTCCACCTCGCCATAAGCTGTCATTAATATTACCTGGGTTTCGACACTCACTTCTTTTATGTGGTCCAGCCAATACAAACCTTCACGGCCATCGTTTACCCCTTTCCTAAAATTCATGTCAAGCAGGATGAGATCGGGCTGAGATTTTGCAAGAAAGGAGTTGATTTCCCGTGGATCAGAAGCGGTGAATACTTTTTCATAATGCTGCTTTAGCAACAAGCGTGCGCTGGTAAGCACATCCTCGTCATCATCTACAATCAGTATACAATAGCTTTTCTCCATGCTGTGAAAGTAAAGATTGCTGTTCGAAATCGTACAAACGAGTGTTCGGAATCGAACACCTTTTTTAAGGCTAAAAAATTTAAGGCACTGAAAACAAGTGGTTTAGTTTTTAGGCATATCCTTAGTAATAAGGGTTGGCACGAAAACTTAAACATAAAAATGATTTCTTATGAAAACGATAAAATTAGTAATGGCAGGACTGGCAATAGTAGCCTTCGGATTACCTGCAATGGCTTCAGATGGAGATGATGCTCCAAAAGCACTTAAGACCACTGCAATGATGAATGCAGACATCTACGACCAGATAGATGACTTAAAGTTGAATGACTTTAAACTGACGGATGAAACGGTAGATATCTATTTTACAATCAACACAGAAGGTAAGGTGATGCTTAATGACGTAAGCGGTGATAATGTTATGGTAACAGCTTATATCACGCATATGTTGGCCGACAAAAAAATGAACGTGGCGAGTGAACTTCAGAATGTGAAGCATCACATTAAAGTTCGCTACGTAGTAATCTAGTTTTGGTTCAAATGTTCCCCTGCTTCGTTATGCTTGTAAGTCGAGTGCTCATTTACCATCAGTAAACTGCGCTTCTCCTTACAGCGCAAGCCTCACAGGAAAACATTTCAATCGAACACAGAAAATTAAAAATTCCGGATAAGCTGTGAATCAGCGGAGTTCTTTATTAGCTGGACAAAAATTGGTTGTTTAATTAACAAGTTCAAGTAGCAGAATTTTAGGGTTAATCGGTTATCCTCCAGCCCCTTTTCCGGAATTTTTTAAAATATTTTAATCGTGGCTCTTTAAGAGTAAACCCCTGGCCAATAATACCTTTCTTCCTGTAGGTAGAATTTTGTGTTAAACGTTAAACTGGTCGGGGGTTTTTTTATTCCCCTTCAAGCATGAAGGGGTCTCGGCTTAGCCGAGACGGGGTAGTTGACGTTTCTCATAACATAAAGTTTTGCTCCCTCTCCAAAAATCCACTTGTCCGATATCCAAATCCCTAAAAATGATTTTACCTTTCGGGCACATATGATACACCTTCATCACATCTCCAAAATTTATCGTTCCGCATCTGTGGAAACCCACGCACTTAGTGAATTGAGCCTGGAGGTAAAGGAAGGAGAGTTTATTTCTATTATGGGCCCTTCGGGCTGTGGCAAAACCACATTACTCAACATTATTGGTTTACTGGATAGCTTTGATGGCGGTCTATATGTGTTTGATGATCGCGAAATCCGTAAGCTATCAGAAAAGGAGATGGTGCGCATGCGCAAAGCCAATATTGGTTTTGTTTTCCAAAACTTTAACCTGCTTGAAGAGCTTACTGTTTTTGAGAATATCGAGCTTCCTTTAGTTTATCTGGGTATGCGTACTGCCCAGCGCCACGAGCGGGTGGAGCAAATTCTCGATCAGATTTCATTAGGACATAGGAGGGAGCACTTTCCTTATCAATTAAGTGGTGGTCAGCAACAAAAAGTGGCCATGGGCCGTGCTATTGTTGCAAAGCCACGTATTATTCTGGCCGATGAACCCACCGGTAATCTCGACTCTGCACAGGGTAATGAAATTATGGAAACCCTTAGCCACCTCAATGAGCAAGGCACCACCATCATAATGGTAACCCATAGTATGAATGATGCCGCGTACAGCAACCGCATCATTAAATTAATGGATGGGCAAATTGTATCAGAGAAAAAGTTGATGCATGCTTAGCGTACGCCTCAAATTCGCCATAAGGAGTTTGTTGAAAAACAAAACCTACACCGTGCTAAATATTATCGGGCTGGCTATTGGCCTGGCGGTAAGCATTATTATTTTTCTGTACCTCCGCAGCGAACTTAGTTATGATACCAATGTACCCAATCACAAGCGTATTTACAGGGTTCAGTCAGACTATAAGCTGAATGATGAAAAGGAACGCTTTGCCGGAACAAGCCTGGGTTTAGGCCCTCTCTTAAAAGAAGAGTACGGATACATTGATAATTATACCCGCCTCCATCACATAGATGTAAATGTGCTTTTTAAGCATAGGGAAAGGCGGTTTTATGAGGAGAACATTGTAATTGCCGATAGTAACTTTTTTGAGGTTTTTGAAATACCCTTTGTGTTTGGAGATGCGGAGGATGCACTTAGTAAACCTCAAAGGATTGTGGTAACCCGCACTTTTGCCGAGCGCTATTTTGATGACGAAAACCCCATTGGCAAAGTAGTGAGCACCAATAATCACGATTATACCGTTACCGGGATGATTGAGGATTTACCAGCCAATACCCATCATAAGTTTGATGCCGTGCTCAGCCACGGTTTGTTTTTTGAGCCGCTTTCGCGGGAGGAGCAAACCCAAAACCTCTGGTACACCAATATTTACACTTTTCTTGAAATTGATAACCCCGCCAATGTAGAGCGCCTCTACAGTGATTTTGACTCTTTCTACGATAAGTATATGCAGGCGGTAGGCGAGAACTTTGGAGGTTACTACCGCATTTTTTTAACCCCACTTGGTCAAATTCATTTTGGTGAAAAACTACAATATGATCAGGCGGGTGGAGACAAAGCCTACTTATATGCCTTTGCTGCCATCGGAATATTGATATTGGTTTTGGCCTGCATTAATTATGTAAATATGGCCACCGCCCGTGGTATGCGCAGGGTAAAGGAGGCCGGCCTCAGAAAGATATTGGGCAGTAGCAAGGCTGAAATCAGGCTGTTGATTTTTTCAGAATCCTTGGTTCTCAGCATCATGTCACTGCTTTTGGCTTTTTCGTTGGTAGAGTTGGTTTTAGAGCTTACCCCATTTAATGAGGTTTTAAAAAAAGACCTCGCTCTTGATTTTTGGCGCTTTCCGGCTTTGTGGTGGCTACCATTGGGTTTAGCCCTAACGGTTGGGTTTGTTAGTGGCTGGTATCCGGCCATTGCATTGGGCAAAGTACCGGGGCTGGCAGCTATACAAGGGGGCTATAATGCCGGCAAGCAAAGTGTAAGACTACGAAGGTTTTTGGTAGGTTTTCAGTTTTGTGTTTCGGTTGCGGTGGTAATTACTGCGCTGGGTATGTATCGCCAAATGGATTATGTAAGCAACAAGGATTTAGGTTTCAATAAAGAGGATGTGTTGCTGATTCCTATTCAGGATACCGTTTTGGCGCGGAGAATACCCGAGGTGGTGGATGATTTGAAAAAGAGCAGGTATGTGCTGGCGGCAAGTACCGCACAGTCTGTTCCGGGAGGTAATATGGACAGGGCACCACTGAGTATTGAAACTGAGGATAAAGGTGTTTTTTTAAGAGATGTGGTGGATATTATGATGGTGGGCCTCAACTATTTTGAAACCATGGAGATTGATATTGTTGAAGGCCGTGAGTTTGTAGAAACTGATACGGATGGCGAGGAAAAGGCTCTGGTGGTTAATAAGCAGATGTCAAGGGCCATGGGGTGGGATAACCCAATTGGTAAAAAGTTGAGGTGGGGTTTTGATGAATCAGGGAACGAGTTGTTTGAAGGAGTAGTAGTAGGTGTGTCCGAAAATTTCAATTCCCATTCTCTTCACCAGCCCATTGAGCCTACTGTAATATTTTTACAGGAAAAAAACATTGGAACCATGCATATAAGGTTAGATAGTGAAAACCTGATGGCAGCGCTTACCGATGTTGAGAAAATCTGGGGTAAGGCAGATCCTAAAAACCCTTTTCAGTTTTCTTTTCTAAATAAAGATTTGATGAACCTTTATGAGGAGGAGCAGCGCCAAAGCAGGTTGATTTTATATCTCACCTATCTGGCCATTTTCATTTCTTTTTTAGGATTAACTGGCCTGGCCTCATTTACAACCAGCATGCGGACCCGTGAGATTGGTATTCGTAAAGTACTGGGTGCAGATATGCTGAAGTTGATTGTGGTTTCGGTGCTTTTGGCGGTTCCATTCGCCTATCTGTTAATTAGGATTTGGTTGTCGGGTTTTGCCTATTCAGCCTCTCTCGATCCTTTTATATTTGCATTTTCTGCAGCATTAGCCGTTTTGCTGGCCTACCTCATAGTTAGTTATCACTCGTTAAGAGTAGCCAGAAGCAACCCGGTTAATACCCTTAAGTATGAATAATTCCCCCACTTATTTTTTTATTTAATGAAACATTTTTCAGTTTTTGCCCTAACTCTAGGTCTGCTTTTATCCCTTTCGGTGAAGGCGTTTCAGCCCTTTCAAAACGAAAGCCACTATCAGGTTTACCTCGACCTGAATGAAGTAAAGGATGACAAGCTTCCGGTACAAATAGTTACCCCCATCATTTTTAAGGATAGTGTGCAATTCCACATGCCACGTATAATTCCGGGTACCTATGATGTACACAATTACGGGCAGTTTGTAACGGAGTTTAAAGCGCTCGGCTCCAGAGGAAAGGAATTGAAAGTTCGAAAAATTGATTTGAACAGATGGGTGATTTACAACGCCAAAAAGCTGTATAAAATCAGCTATAAGGTGGATGATACCTATGACTATCCTGAAAAGACCGGCATTTTTGAACCGGCAGGAACCACTCTGGAAGATGACGTGTATCTACTAAACAACTTCGGGTTTGTAGGATACCTGGATGGTTATAAAAATTATCCTTTTCGCCTACAGGTTGAAAAACCAAGAGGCTTTTACGGAAGCACCGCACTTGTTGGAGAAATTGGTGATACCGTTGATACCTACGAAATCAGCAATTATTTTACACTGCATGATAGCCCACTGATGTACAATGTGCCAGACACCGCATCGCGTATGGTGGGTGGTGCCAAAGTGTTGGTTTCTATTTACAGCAAAGATGGCGAGGTTTCAGCCAAAAAGTGTGTTGAAGATATAAGTAGAGTACTGAATGCCACTGCTAAATACTTAGGAGGAGTCCTTCCTGTAGAAAAGTATGCTGTGCTTATCTATACAGTGCCCTTAGATAAAGCCGGGTCTAGTTACGGGGCTTTGGAGCATCAAACATCTACCGTGCTGTATATGCCCGAGTTTGCTGATGAACGCTTCTATAAAGGAGTGCTGGATATTACCGCTCATGAGTTTTTTCATATTGTAACCCCATTGGGTATTCATTCAGAAATGATCTCTGATTTTGATTTCATCAACCCTAAAATGTCCAAACATATTTGGTTGTACGAGGGTGTTACCGAATACAATTCACATTTGGTACAGGCCCGCTCAGGTATTTATCAGTTAGATGAATTTTTGGATGTGGTACGTGATAAAATGGTGGCCAGCGATAATTTTGATCAAGGCGTACCTCTAACTGTGGCCAGCGAGTTTACCCTTACTTTTCTAAAAGATCAATATCATAACTTTTATAAGAAAGGGGCTTTGGCTGCTATGGCGCTCGATTTGGAGTTGCTAAAGCTATCTAACGGAAGTTACCGATTGATAAACCTTTTGGAAGATTTAGGTAATACCTACGGGGCCGATACTTTTTTTGTGGATGCCGACCTTTTTGATATTATCACCGAAGCCACTTTTCCGGAAATGCGCGAGTTTTTTGCCCGCCATTTTGAGGGTGCAGAGGCCTTGCCTTATAAAGAATTACTGGAAATGGTTGGGGTGCTTTATGTAGCCGAGTACGATGCACAGCGCCTTACCATTGGAAATGTGGATTTGGGTTACAACTTTGAAACCAGCCGCCTTCGCATTGAAGACGTTAGCGAAATAGATGAATTTGGAAAGGCTCTGGGCTGGCAGCAAGGTGACGAAATTATTGAGTTTAATGGGCAAGAAATCACTTTGCAAAATGCTCAAGAGGTAATAGGTGCATTTTATGGTAGTACTGAACCGGGAGATAAAATTACCATGCTGGTTGCACGCCCAAAAGGAGAGGCAGGAGAGTACAAAGAGGTGAAACTGAAAGGTAAGGCCCAATTAACAAGATATTCTGATGTGCACTTATTGAGGCCAATGCAAAACCCCACTGCCAGCCAATTAGAGATGCGCAAAAAATGGTTGAATCAATAAATACGAAAACCCAAAAATGAAAAAAATTACCTTTTTATTCCCTCTCGCTTTCCTGGCTCTATCATGCCAGCAAAACACAGCAACTGAAGAAGCAAATGCGCTTACTGAAAAAGGACTCGGCATTGACCTTAACGACTTTGATACCACCGTTGCTCCCTGTGATAACTTTTTTGAATATGTGGCCGGTGGCTGGATGAAAAACAATCCCGTGCCCGAAACCGAAGCTCGCTGGGGTAACTTCAATATCCTGATTGAAGAAAACAACAAGAAAGTACGCGGCATATTAGATAGCATTAGCGAATTAGGTGGACTTAAGAAAGGAAGCTACCAGCAATTGGTGAGCGACTTCTACATATCTGCTATGGATTCTGTAGCTGTGGAGCAGGCCGGTACAAAACCTTTGAAGCCCGTGTTTGATAAAATCAGTGCTGTAAAAACCTTGGTGGATTACAATAACCTTATTGTGTATTTTGAACTTCATGGCATCAGATATCCCTTTTCGGGAGGAGTAGGTGTGGACGATAAGAATTCCAATGTCCACTTATTTAGATTGGGCCAAAGCGGGTTGGGCTTACCAGACCGCGATTACTATATAAAAACAGATTCGGCTTCCGCCAGAATTCAGAATTTATATAAAGAGCATATTGCCAAGATGCTAACCCTGGCGGGTACAGAGGGCGCCAAGGCAACACAAAGTGCCATTGATATTTATGCCTTTGAAAAGAAATTGGCCAATGCCCAGATGACTAGGGTAGAGCGAAGAATTCCTGAAAAAGTGTATAACAAAATGCCGCGTGCCGAAGTAGTGGCACTGGCTCCAAAGCTTAATCTGGAGAATTACTTTACCAAACTGAATGTGTCTTTTGATTCTGCAAATATTGGTCAGGTGGATTATTTGAAAGCCCTGAATAAAATTTTACCTGAGACTTCCATTTCTGTTTTAAAGGAATATGCCCGTTTCCATGCCATCAACGCCACTGTGGACTATTTACCTCATGCTTTTGTGCAACAGGATTTTGATTTTTACAGCAAAACCCTTCGTGGAAACAAAAAATTGAAGCCACGCTGGAGACGTACCCTTGATGTTATTAATGGTGGTTTGGGTGAGCAACTCGGGCATTTGTTTGTAGACAAATACTTCCCTGAATCCTCCAAAAAAGCTTTGGAGGCAATGGTTGAGGATTTGCGTTCGGCTTACCGCGAAAGAATAAACGGATTGGAGTGGATGAGTGATTCCACAAAAGGAAGAGCGTTGGAAAAACTGGCAGCCTTTAACTATAAAATTGGTTACCCTGATAAGTGGAAGGATTATAGCGATTTGGAAATTTCGCCCAATAACTACTTTGCCAATGGGCAAAACCTTAAACAATACACTATTCAGGAAAATTTGGATAAGCTAGGTAAACCTGTGGATAAGAGTGAATGGCATATGCCTGCCCATATTGTGAATGCCTACTATAGCGGTTCGTACAACGAAGTCGTTTTCCCTGCCGGGATTTTACAGCCACCATACTTTAACCCCAATGCCGATGATGCCGTGAATTATGGTGCTATTGGTGGAGTAATTGGTCATGAGTTTACCCATGGTTTTGACGACCGGGGCCGTAAGTACAATGCCTTCGGTAATCTTTCTAACTGGTGGAGCAAAATGGACATCAAGCGCTTTGAAGAGCGTACAGGCCGCATGGTGGTTCAGTATGATCAATATGAACCATTAACGCAGGTTTTTGTAAACGGCCAGCTTACGCTGGGTGAAAACATTGCAGACCTTGGTGGACTTACATTGGCCTATTACGGTTATAAAATGTCTCATGTGGATGGAAAGAAGGAGCCTGCTTTAATTGATGGCTTCTCGTGGCAGCAACGTATTTTCCTTGGTTGGGGAAATGCATGGAAAACAAACCAAACAGCAGAGCACATCAGCAATCAGGTGCTCACAGATTCTCACTCACCGGCCCAATACCGTGTAAATGGCCCCATGAGTAATATGCCCGAGTTTAAAGAAGCCTGGGGCTGCACAGTTGATGACCCTATGGTAAGGCCAGATTCGGTGAAGGTTATGATTTGGTAGTTCGGTCGTTGATAAAATGTGATTCTAACTCTTAGGGCTTAAATATGTTTTTGCAATAACTTTTGGTTTGGTATGATAAAGCATCTCTTAATAATAATTCTTTTTGGGGGTAGCCTTACTGCACAATCGAAAGAGGAAATAGATAAATCATGTTTAACTGACTTATTTGAAGAAGGGAAGCTTTTGGTGGTTAAAAGAGATGCTCGCTCTATAATTGGCTATCATTTGGGAGAAAGTGTAATTGGTAAAAATAATGACACGGTTTACTCGATTTCTGATTTTGTTGTTGTGAGTATTATTCGGATGCCGGGATCGAGATTGGCAGTATTGCTTCAAAGAGATAGTTTATACTTAATTGTTTCTAACTTATCTGAGGTTTTTCATGTTAGTGGCGATTTAATAATGACGGATCAGGCTATAGGTATAGCATTTCAAAACGAAAACGAGTTGCCACAGGTTCATATTCGTTTTAATGTTGGCATTAAAGAAGAGCCACCGAATTTGTTATGTACAATTCTCAGTTATACACAGAACTAGGTGCTAGGCTGTTTACTTTAATGATAAATCTGATTCGGTGAAGGTTACTATTTGGTAGAAAGATATTATTTAACTATCCATAAAAAGAGCGGCTCATTGGCCGCTCTTTCTGTTAGTACTATGGTAGTGGAATTTAATTGATAGTAAATCGTACAATTATATCTTCCTTTTTCTTTTTATACACACGGTAAGCAAACTCACCATTCCCAATATTTGTAATACGGTTTGTGTTGTTGTAGTAGGTTTTATGACCTTGTACATCTTGCATTCTGGTAATTGTCAAATTGCTTACTTCACCGGAGTTTTCATCAATTACGTAAACCCTTAGAGCGCCATCTTCCTTACAAACATAGTGCTCCGGCCATTTGTCTTCAGTAATATTTTCATTAAGTGCATTGTCCAAAAAGAAGAAGGCGTGGGTGCCATTAAAGTGTTCATATCGGTAGGAGAGCCTAGAAGAATAATCAACACTTCTCTGATATTTTGGAATTTTTCTTACCCAATTCACACTCCAGTTAGCATCAGCCCTTATTACATAAATGTCTTGTCTGCTAAGGGTAGAACTTCCATAGTAGTCATTCTCTTCAACCCTAAAAAGAAATCCGCCATCTTCTAAAAATGTAATCTCCGGAGTATCCATTCTATTCGCTCCTACAGGTTCGTCATTTTCAATCTTCTTTTTAACGCCTGCTGCCAATCTAGGCACTTCGTACACGGCAAAAAGTTCGTCAGGTATTTCAAAAAGTTGCGGGTCCTCGGTTAATCCGGGGGTGACTAATTCAGAGACATATAGCCCCTCTGTAACACCATCTGATGATTTGCTAAAAGTGCCATAGAGGAAGATTTTGCCATTTCCTTCTACCAGCTTAATGTTTGAAACCAAAGTACCTCCTGTATTTATGTTGTAGGCTTCAAACTCCTCCGCTTCTGGGGCTAGGCTTAGTACTTGTAATGTATTGTAAACTCTTTTTCTGCCTCTTTCGTCCTCGCCCTTAATTTCTACTATAGCCATAATCTGGGCTGCCCCACTATTTGATACGGAATATCCCTCTATGGTCATTTTACTTTCAGGCTGGCTCATTCTATACTCGCCTCCCGAAATTTGATTTAGATCGCTGTCAAAAACATAAAGCCCTATTACTTCTCTGTTTTTGCTGTCATCTTTTGAAGCA
Source organism: uncultured Owenweeksia sp. (assembly GCA_963975525.1). GTDB lineage: Bacteria > Bacteroidota > Bacteroidia > Flavobacteriales > Schleiferiaceae > Owenweeksia. The sequence continues at coordinate 15,776 of CAXBJE010000004.1, forward strand.
GGTAGTTTTTTGTAGTGAATCATGAATTTGCTGCTATCTGCAGAAAGAACAAAGTCAAATTTTGAAAACATACCACCAGGAAGTTTGTCATCTGTGCCAACAAGTTTCTTTTGCTCATAAATCATCGCGCCTGTGCGGGAGTTTATAACCGTAGCAAATAGTTGCTCGCTAGTTTTTGAACCATCATAAATTGAGTTTAAAAACAAAATCTTATCCTTAAGTATGATTCTTCCTTCATTAAGGCCTAAATCTAATTTGTGCGAAACGGATATTTCGTTTTCTTGTAGCGTTTTATCATAAACATAAAAGTTCACGCCCTCGTTGTGCACATAAGTGTTTATAAGCTTTCCATTCACATTTTTAGGTGCATAGTAATGTTGGCCCCGTGTTTCCATAGGTTCACTTACCGTAAGTTTAATGGAGTGTTTTTGAGCGTGAATTGAGCAAATGGAGCAGATTGCAGCCAATGCTGAGAGGGTTAGTTTAATCATTGTAGTTAAGCTGAATTTGTAATTGATGGGCAATGATAAAGAATATCTAAGGAATTGGATTACGATTTTGCTGTTGTTCCAAAGACTTTAGACTTTGGAAAAGCAAAATAGCCCACCGTTTTCTGTTCGCTCCTCTAAACGTTATTCTTAAATATTGTTGGTTGCTCTAAACAAAATAGTGTATTTTTGTTTACCAGAGCGTACAAAATGGAAGAGCTAATTGACAAGTACATAAATCGGGTAGGTGGGCTGAAGTTCACTTTTGAGCGGTCTTCCCTTTCCTTTTTGGATGAAGACCACCGCCTGTTGGGGATAAAGGGTGCCAGGGGTACCGGTAAAACCACTTTGCTATTGCAGTATGCCAAGCAACAACCTGATTGGCGAACTAAAGTGCTATACGCCAGTTTGGACAATTTTTGGTTTACCACAAATACACTCTACAGTTTAGCCGATGATTTTGTAAAAAAAGGTGGCAATACTTTATTGCTTGATGAAGTACACAAATACCCGGGTTGGGCGCAGGAGCTTAAGAATATTTATGATGACTTACCCGATTTGAAGGTAATCTTCACGGGTTCTTCCCTTTTAGAAATACTGAACGCACGGGCCGACCTTAGCCGCAGGGCAGTGGTGCATCATTTACAGGGGCTTTCTTTTAGAGAGTACCTGGCACTGAATGTTGGTGTGGAGTTGCCCATAATCACACTTAGTGATATTGTAGCCAACCACACTGAAATAGCCGAAACCATTTTGAAGGAGCTGAAGCCTCTGGCTCATTTTCAACATTACTTAAAGATGGGCTACTACCCATTTTTTAAAGAATCGGAAAGCCTTTACTATCATAAGTTAGAGGCTGTGGTAAACCTTATATTGGATATTGAATTACCACTTCTGCGAAAGCTGGATGTGGCTTATGTAGCAAAATTGAAGCAGCTACTGGCTGTGTTGGCAGAGTCAACTCCCTTTGTGCCTAATATGAGTAAGCTTAGCGAGCGAATAGGGATAAACCGCGGGACTCTGTTGCAATATGTACACTACTTACAAGAAGCAGGATTGCTTGTAAATCTGTTTAAACAAAGCACCGGGATTTCGCAGTTGCAAAAGCCCAACAAAATATTTCTGGATAATACCAACCTGGCGTATTTGCTTTCGCCCAAAACGGATATTGGTGCATTGCGCGAAACTTTTTTTGCCAATCAGATTGGGCATTTACATCCGTTGAACTATCCCGTAAAGGGTGATTTTTTGGTTGATGGAAATATGATTTTTGAAGTGGGAGGGAAAAATAAAACAGGCTATCAGCTTAAGGATGTGCCAAATGGCTACCTGGCTCTGGATGATATTGAGTACGGAACTGGTCGCACTATTCCATTGTGGATGTTCGGTTTTATGTATTAATTCATGCTGTTACATTAGTTACCAATCCCCTTTGGTGAAATCTTTAATTTTGGCGAATCAAATAAAAAATTGAATAAATGAGATCATTAAACGAAATCATAAACGACCCAACCACCAACCTCATTGATGTGCGTGAACCAGGTGAAGTAGCTGAGGTGAGCATTGCTGGCGCAACAAACATCCCGATGGGAGATGTGCCAGATAATATTGAACGAATTAAGGAAATGAAGGGTGATGTTGTGGTTTTTTGTCGTTCGGGTGCCCGTAGCGAAAACGTTAAACAATTCCTTAAACAAAACGGAATTGAAGCCACCAATGCAGGTGGATATGCGGATGTACAAGTACATTTGATGTAATCTAAAAAAAAAGAAGAAATGAAAAAGCTATTAATTATTGTTTTGCCGCTAGTAATGGGCGTGGCGTGTACCGCTCAAAAATCCCCTGAGGATGTAAATACAACCCAGGCCAAAGAGCTTATGCAAAATGAAGAAGTGGTGGTGCTGGATGTACGTACCCAGGATGAATGGAATAATGGCCACATTGAAGGTGCTACCCATTTGGATTTTTATGGGGATGACTTTGATGCAAAGCTGGCTGAGTTGCCAAAGGACAAGGAATATGTGGTGTATTGCCACTCAGGAAACCGCAGTGGTAAAACGGTGGCTAAAATGAAGGCTGCCGGTTTTGAAAATGTACATAACCTTACAGGTGGAATTAGCGCTTGGAGTGGTGATGGAAATGAGACGGTAAAATAATATGGCGGGTTTTAAAGACATTATTGCCAGTGATAAGCCCGTGCTTATTGACTTTCATGCCGAGTGGTGTGGACCCTGTAAAACTTTGGCACCCATTATTAAGGATGTAAAATCTCAGATGGGGGATAAAATAAAGGTGGTAAAGATTGATGTGGACAAAAACCCACAACTGTCAAATAGTCTGCAAATACAGGGTGTGCCTACTCTAATGATTTATAAGGCGGGCGAAATGAAATGGCGCCAAAGTGGGGTAGTACCTGCGCAAGCGCTTATTCAACAAATAGAGAAGTTTATATAATAGACTTTAAATTATAGTACTTAGGGGTACAGGTTGGGGATAGCCTCCATCTTGTACCCTTCTTTTTTTAGGTACTCCAGCGTTTTTGGTAAAGCCTCCTTAAGATTTGGCCACGCCTTTTTACTATCGTGGAAAACAATGATAGACCCCGGACGAACATGCTTTTTTACGTAGCCAAAACACTGTTCGGGTGTTGTGCCATCATGAAAATCATACGTAATGATATCCCACATTATTATTTGGTGGGTTTTCCTGATTACCCTTGATTGGGCCTTTTTCAATTTCCCGTAAGGAGGGCGGAATAGATTGGTGCTTAGTAATTCCTCACACTTATTAAACTGCTTTAAATATTCCTGTGTGGAGTTTTTCCAGCCGCTTAGATGATTGTATGTATGGTTTCCCAATGAATGCTCAGAAGCCCTTAGTCTTTCAAATATTTCGGGGTTCTCCTCAATGTTTTTCCCGATAAGGAAGAAGGTGGCTTTAGCATTGTACTGCTCTAGCTGATTTAGAACCCAGTCTGTGATTTCAGGGGTTGGGCCATCATCAAAAGTGAGGTACACCGTTTTGGTTGTGTTTGGCAGTAGCCATGTAAGTTTAGGATAATAGGCCTTCATCCACCAGGTGGGCCTCACCAGTTTTATCATGCCTCAAAATTAGTTGAAAAAGAAAGCCCCCAACAACCGAAGTTGTGGGGGCTTTACAATTTACTATATCCGATATCTACGCCAAACCTAAAGGCCTTAGCGCATTTTGGTATTGTTTAAAGAAATCAGATTCCTGAATGTTTTCGCCTGGTGCTTCATATTGCTGATATAGGCGAAGCAACATTTGATAATACTGCGCTGCAGATTGAATTTCCTGCTGTACAGCCTCACGCTTGCTACCTTTAAATTGTTGGTAGTAGGCCAATTCTTCATCAAGGCGCTTTGCAAATAGCATCAGCATTTCGTTACCTTTTTCTTTGGCACCTGCCTGATAGTATCCTTCAAGCACACTAAAGATGAAGTAATTGAAAGCAAACTTCTCTTCCGGCATTTTTTCCATGGCCAGATCCAGAGCTTTTATGGCTTCGTCTTTTTTGCCTTCTGCATTAAGCTGAGACGCTAAACGACCAAAGGCGTTGCGAAGGTTGTAGCTCAGTCTGCGGTTGGTTTCATCAAGATATACACCCGGTAACTCCATGTTTCCATATTCAAACTTGTTCATCACATTTTCATACATGATGTCGGTGTTAACCTTACCAAAGTCAACTGAACCTTTAGGGGTTGGGTTGTTTACCGGTACAAAACGATAGGCCAATCCTTCAAGCTGGAAGTAATCAGTAAGCCAGAAGAACGATTTTGGACTGTTACCAACAGTTACACTAAAGTAAATGGGGCGAGTCCAGTCGTTGTTGGCGATAAGGTCCACCACCATAATGTCCCGCTTAGAAAGGATGCTTCCACCAAGGTTCCAATCGATGTAGTCAACTACGCGGCCAGTATCGGCAGCATTTACCACATTGTTTTTAAGCACCTGCTCCTTATCAATATTTACACGTAGTTGCTTAGTTGGGTAAAACTGTAGTTGTTTATCACCGTAAGGGAAACGTGTCCGTTGGTCATCATTCTTTACCCAGGTAATAAAGTCTTCAACTTTCCAGCGGCCTTTTACTCTTGGGTCTTCACGATAGTAAATTACATCACGGGTTCCTTGTTTGTATTGATCGTGCTCAAAGCTAAATGGTACCGGAGGAGCTTCATAAGCGGCTCGTTTCATTTGATCGATGTACCAGTCGGTATTCAATAGCGAAAGGTTTACAACGCGCACATCAGTACGGTAGCCTTCAATCTCCTGAATGTACCAGAGCGGGAAGGTGTCGTTATCTCCATTTGTAAACAGGATAGCGTTTTTCTCGCAAGAGTCCAGGTAAGCCTTGGCAATGTCACGAGCAGTGTAACGGTTGCTACGGTCGTGGTCATCCCAGTTTTCCTTAGCCATAATGCCAGGCACCAAACCAAGACAAAGCAATCCAACCAAAATGGCGGTGTTGCGATTCTTCATGTTGGGTTTAAGCATTTCAAACAATGCTTGTGCTCCAAGGCCAATCCAAATGGCAAAAGCATAAAACGAACCTACAAAGGCATAATCCCTTTCGCGCGGTTCAAATGGTTTGTGATTGGTATAAATAACAATGGCAATTCCCGTAAGGAGGAAGAAGAGGGTAACGGCCCACGCATCTTTCCAGTCCTTTTTAAAGTGGAAGAACAGACCAATTAAACCTAGAATAAACGGCAGTAAATAGTAGGTGTTTCTTGCCGGGCTGTTTTCTGCATGGTAAGGCAAATTGCTTTGCGGCCCTAGTCTTCCGGAGTCAATAAAGTCAATACCAGTAAGCCAGTTACCCTGAGTTAACTCATAGTGGTGCTGGTCGTCATTTTGCCTTCCGGCAAAGTTCCACATAAAGTAGCGCCACCACATATGCCCAATTTGATAGTCAAAGAAGAACTTAAGGTTTTGTCCGAATGTAGGTTTCTTGTCCTTATTCTTTAATCCGGCAATCTTCATGTAGTTTTTAATGTGGCCGGGGTCATCACTCCACATCCTTGGGAAAAAGCCCGTATGACTTTTTTGGAAGTTTCGGATACTGGCTTTTCTGTCATCAGAGATTACATATTTACCGGCCTCCTCATCTTTTTCATAAACAGGGGTGCCATCGGTAAAAGGCTCCTTAGGGTCTAGCTGAGCATTAAAGTATTGTCCGCTCATTACCGGCCAATCCCCATACTGGTCACGGTTGTAATAGGCTAAAAGGGAAAGTGCATCTTCCGGATTGTTTTCGTCAATTGGAGTATTCGCATTAGAGCGAATAGCCAATGTGATAAAGGTGGAGTATCCCAGGATGATGTACATCACCGAAAGGATAACGGTACCCCAAAGTGGCTTGTTCTTTTTGCGAGTGAAAATCAAACCAAAGGTTACAGCAGCAATAAGCACCAAGGTCATAAATATGGTTCCGCTGTTAAAGGGAAGACCAATAGTGTTGACAAAGAAGATTTCGAGCTTGCCAAAACTGTTTAGGATAAGCGGGATGATAGCTGCGAATACTACTCCTAATATTAAAACTGCAATACCATTATATAGGATGAAGTTTCGGGTATTCATGTTTTCTACTTTTTTAAAGAAGTAGATCATCATAATAGCGGGAATGGTAAGGAACACAAGTATGTGTACACCAATAGAGAGCCCCGTCATATAAGCGATAAAAATCAACCAGCGGTCAGCGCGGTTGCTATGGTCAACTTCCTGCTCCCACTTAAGCACTGCCCAAAAGGCAATGGCTGTAAATAAGGAGGACATAGCGTAAACCTCACCTTCTTCGGCAGAAAACCAGAAGCTATCGCTAAAGGTATAAGCAAGAGCACCAACAGCACCAGCAAAGAAGATGGAAATCATGCGAGCATTGTCCATCTCGCCATGCTTCAATGAGAATTTTTTACCAAGGGCTGTAATCGTCCAAAACAAAAACAAAATGGTAAAGGCACTGCTTAGGGCCGATACTAAGTTTACCATGTAGGCTTGTTGGGTAACATCGCCAAAGGCAAACTGGGCAAAAAAGTTACCCATTAGCTGGAAGAAGGGGGCACCGGGAGGGTGTCCTACCTGTAGTTTTACAGCGGTTGAAATATATTCACCACAATCCCAAAAACTGGCGGTGGGTTCTACGGTGGCGATATAGGTAAATGCGGCTATGGCAAATACAATCCACCCGATAATGTTGTTGAGCTTTGAATACTGATCCTGCATTATGCGAATTTTATGTCAGGTGGCGAATTTATGAAAATATGGATATGCCAAGTTTGAAAGTATTGTTAAAGAGTGTAAACGAAAATTTAAAGGCTACAAAAGGGATAGGGGAGAGAAATAAGGTAAAATTGAGTGAAAATATTTTTTGGTGGTTTCAATGTTTGTCTTAATTTTGCCCTCCCAATACAAAAGATGCCCTATCGTCTAATTGGCAGGACAGCGGTTTTTGGTACCGTCAGTCGAGGTTCGAGTCCTTGTGGGGCAACTGAAAAGCCTTCTGTGAAAACGGAAGGCTTTTTTCTTTTACAGCCATCTTGTAAAATCTCTTCAGCTTGATTGGCACAATCTTTACCTTCCCAAAATCAAAATCCTATAAAAATGAAAAAAGTATTAGCCGTACTATTTATAGCCACCACTTTTTTAATGCCCGAACTTAGTGCCCAGGAGACTAAGGTGAAAAAAGGTATTGGTTATGTTGATGGAAAAGAATGCCTGAAGGTTATTGGTGAAGCCACAAATGTTACTTATTCTACGTTAGAGGGTGATGAGCTTATTATCCTAAAATATCTGGAATACCGCGGTGATGGCTATACGGAGATTATCTTCCTAAACGAGGAAATTTCATTTACCTGCACATCTTATGGGTTTACCAAAAAGCTGCTTTTTAAAAAGTTGGTGGAGCATGGGGTAATCAGTAATTGTGTAGTTGATGCGGAAAAGGCCAGAAACTTTGCTTTAAAGTACCACGAGAATATTTGGTAGATAGGCTTGCCATCAATCATTCGCGGGCTTTGTTTTTCCCAAAAATCAAATAATTGATTTTTGGCTACGAATAATAAAGTACCGTTCCTAAATAATAGAGTTGCACCGGCTCTGCTGGTAGGGTGGGGTAAGTTTGAGTAGAATTTAAATAACACTTAATACTTATACCATGAAAACAATCACATTTACAAAAACAGCAAAGCAAGGATTAGTAGCACTGGCAATTGTAGTCGTAAGTGCAGCCACCATAACCTCATGTAAAGACAAAGTGCAAACTGTTCCGGTACGGAAGCAAATTGTCTCAAAATCAGTTTTGGAAGGTGTACGCCTGGCAGATGGAATGCCGCTTACCATTTCGGTTTCCACCAGATGGGAGGTTCAGGATAACAAACTTTTTGAAAAGCAATTTGGTAGCGCTGGCAGATATGACACTTTAGTACTCACCCCAAAGCAAATGGAGCTTGCCAGCCAGGTATCTAACAAGTACGAATATGTAGATTCTGTTTTTACCACTCAGCGTCAGGCCTTCATTCAAAACCTTAAAAATCATCTTACCAAAAACCTAAGTGAGAAAGGCGTAGAAGTGAATGATGTTATCATTTCTAAAATAGAATTCCCCACCACTTATACCGCAGTTAAAGAGCGTTTGGCATTACAAGATCAGGAGTTGAAGAGCATTAAAAAGCAAAGCATCATAAATCTTGAAAATGCCCAGGCCCAAAAGGAGCAGGCCATTGCACAGGGTGAGGTAAATGTGGAGCAGGCCCAGCTGGATGCACGTTTGGCTAAAATTCAGGCTGAGATGGAGCAAAGCCGCAGGGCTAGTATGCTGGCCAGTGCCGAAACTGAAAAGCAGGTATCAGCTAAAAGAGCAGAGGCGGATGCCCGCAGACAAGTGTTGATGGCCGAGGCTGATGCAAAGCAAAGGGAAATGTTTGCTCAGGTAGAAGCAGACCGAAACAAAAAACTGAATAACGTAGAAGTACAAAAGCAAACGGACCTGGCTATGGTGGAGTTGGAAAAAGAGAAGAAAAATGAAGAAATCGCTTTTCAGGCGAATGTGAAACTGGCCGGTCTGTTTGAAGAAAACAACACTTACGCCAGCTACCTAATTAATAAGGAGTTGGCCAGTAAAGTACAGATAGCCGTTGTGCCGGCTGGTCAGGATGCCAGTGTGTTTAGCGGATTGATTAACAACAGCACTGTATTTAAAAAGTAGTTGTTTTC
>CAXBJE010000005.1:0-23507 GCA_963975525.1 uncultured Owenweeksia sp.
GCTTCTTGCTGTCTTTATTATCAATCATGGGGTCGTTAAAGGCGTCCACGTGTCCGCTGGCTTTCCAGGTGGTGGGGTGCATAAATATGGCGGCATCAATGCCCACAATATTTTCATGCATCTGCACCATGGATTTCCACCAGTAGTCGCGAATGTTTTTCTTTAACTCAGCACCATTTTGGCCATAGTCATATATAGCTGCCATTCCATCATATATCTCACTTGATGGAAAAATAAAACCGTACTCCTTGGCATGGGAGATTACTTTCTTAAAAAGGTCGTCCTGATTCATGGCGGCAAAAGTAATTAGGTTTTGGGAAGAGAAGCGGGTTAAGTGAAGTTTTATAGACGTATATATTTAGGCCATATTTATTGCTGACTCGTTATGTGCCCCAATAAAACTTTCTGAGTTATCACCTCTAATTTATGGTCATATTAAGATTTCGAAAACTCGGATTAGGAGAATTTGCGATTGTAATCGCAAATAAACCGGTAAATCTGCGATTACAATCGCAAATGTTCCGAAAATCAAAACCCATGTTTAATTAAACAACCCCTGCACATTAGCCGAAAACAGCTTTACAGCAATGGCCAAACAGATAATTCCAAATACTTTGCGTAGGATGCTTATGCCGGAACTACCTAGTTTCCTTTCCAGGTAAGGAGCTGTTTTAAGTACACCAAAAACCAAAATGCAGTTAAGAATAATGGCCACAACTATATTTTCAGCGGCATACTCTGCCCGGATGGCAATAAGTGTGGTGAGCGTACCCGCCCCTGCTACCAACGGAAAGGCTATGGGAACGATGGAGGCTGCCTTGGGTTCCTCTTCCTTAATGAGGTGAATACCCATAATCATTTCAAGTGCCAAAAAGAACAGAACAAACGATCCTGCTACAGCAAAGGAGTTAATATCAACTCCCAGGTATTTCAAAATAGTTTCACCCACAAAAAGGAAAACAATCATAATACCACCGGAAACCAAAGTGGCGCGCCCACTTTCAATTTTACCCACCTTACTTTTTAAGGAAATAATAATAGGTATGCTGCCAATAATATCAATTACGGCAAACAGTACCATGGCGGCTGAAAATATTTCTTTGAAGCTGAAATTCATGGCGTTACACTTTTTAAAAATGGCCGGCAAAAGTAGTGTGGCTTTTTCAAATAAGGGTTATTGACACAACTAATTTTCCTGAGAGTTGATCTCCATAAAAGTGAGGTTGCTGCCATTATCTCTATTAAATAATCCCATTACCTTTGGGTGAAACCAAACATTAATTTAATACCAAACATACCATGGCGGACTACTTTGACAATGACACCTTAATCACTGACGGTTCCGGAAATATATCACTAAAGGTTAACTCTGGCTATGGTCAGCCGGTAGCTACTACCGTTTACTTCAAAAACAATAATGGTTCAACCAAAGAGATTGATGCTTTTAAGGGAAATCAACAAAAGGATTTAGGGCCAGTTTCCACTTTTAGATATCATCGAATTGAAATATTCTCCATAGTTCATGATGTTCAGGATGCTACCCCTGGTCAGGAGGTTGAAGACATTCACCTTGATATAGTGGTTTCAGGTGGGGGTGCTTCTGTTGATGCATCTTTTATTAAGAAGACCAAGGGTACAGGCACTTTAGTTAAATGTACTTATGAAGTAACAATACTGTAAGCTATGAGAAAGATTATACTATCTATTTCAATAATGGGATTGGTGTTTTCGGCAATGGCACAGGATGACACTTTAAAGTCTTTGAAGGACGTAAAACTGGAAATGCTTAAAATGCCGGATAATGCTGCCTTTACTATTATGGGTACAACCCCGGCCGAAATTCAGATGCCCGGCTCGGCCCCTGAGTTTGCCATGTCAATACAAAATGCTTCGAATGATTTTTCTCAATTTCCCAATAATTATGGCTTTTCGGTAACACCCTATTGGTGGATTTATGGTAAGAAGCTTTCGTTTGAAGATGATTTTTCAACCCGCAATGAGCTCAAGTTCTTTCGCCATCTGCGCCTCTCGGGTGGGGTTGTTAATGGTGCAAATGATAATAACAGGTTGTGGAGATATGGTGCCGGGCTTCAGGCAACATTATTGGCCGGAAAGGTTGATTCTTCTAAAAGGGCCGACTATCAAAGGCATCTTTTACAACTTAACAGAAAACTTTATAACGATAAGGACGAGTACCTAAAGGGTTCGGTGGCGTATCGCGAGCTGGAAGCCGAATTCAATAAAACCCTGCAAACAATGCCGGATGCGGCAGATGATGAGGAACGGGCTGCATTAGGTAAAAAGATAGCGGAATTACAAGCCAAAAAGAAAAAACTGATGGAGGAATTAAACGCTGAGTATGGGTTGAAGAAGCCTTTTTCAGGGGCAGATAGCCTGGAATTATACACCTCATTTAATGATATGGCCACACGCTACGGCTGGAAGTGGGACATTGGTATTGCCACTGCATTTGACCTCCAAAGTAATAAGTTGGATTCCTCCTCGCTTTACCGCTTGGGCGGATGGACAAACTTTGGGTACAGTTTGCCTCCAGGCAAAAATTACCAACTATCTATTTTAGGGGCGGGTAGATTTTATTACTACGATCAGGGGGTGTATGCATTGGAAAGTAGCTCAGTAACCATAAGTGACCTAGGTGTAATTGATGGTGGTGTTAGGTTAGTGCTGGATGTGGGTAAAATCAGTTTATCTGCCGAAGGCCTTTATCGGTATGGATTGAGCAATGCATTTGAAAACACCTATAAAGTAAATGCCATGCTCAACTACCGCTTTGCTGAGAACCGTATGGTGTACTTCTCTTTAGGTAATGATTTTAATGATAATTCTGTTGGCGACCCAAATCAAATCAGAGTATTTGTGGGCGTTAACCTTGGTTTTGGTGATAAAACCGATGTGGAGTATCAGTTGTGGTAAGGTTCTTGGAAAAACGAAAATCTTGAAGATATCGCTCCATTATTTGTTTAAGGCATTTTTCGTCACGTTGATGATTTCTTGTGTGAATCAAGGTTTGATTACAAGGACAATTCCTTTACATAGCTCTGAAGCTATGATCGAAATAAAACTACCATCAGAGCTTAGCCATTTCAAAACCTCTGTTCATCTTTCGGATTGTAAACCTTGTGGAAGGTTTCATACAATATTTTCTAGTGAGACATTTGTGAAAAGAGTTGAGGATACAACCGGCTTTTTCACAACATGGCTTATTAATTCTAATTCATCTGGACTTCTATACATTGAGGAAGAATTATACCCGGATTCGGATTCAGGACATGAAAAAAGAGTCACTGAGGAGGATTTGAAATTCCTGAGAAAGGCATTGCACGCTGAGGATCCAAGATCAAAAGTTCTTAGGAGTGAAATAGTTAATAAAATTGCTCTCGTTAAATATGAAGCTTATAACCAAAGCGGGCTTCTTATCTCTCGAAACATTGATTGTATTACCTATGTAAATAATCAGTTTGTGAAGATATTTTTTATCCAAAACCACGATTTTCAAAATGATGTATGTGACAAGGTTTGGGTTGCGCTTGAGAATCTGAGACTTCTAAATGACGAAGGCCCATGAGTTCGGAATGGATAAATTATCAGATTGAACAATCATTTTTTTTCCGTCAGACAATTAATGTATAGCGACTTACCTTTGCCCCACGCAGTGTAGCTGTTCTAAAATTAATACCCGGTACCCTGTACCTCCTCCACATGATCTCTATCGGAAACGCCCTTATCTCTGAAGATTTAATTGAAAAAGCCTTTGTATGCGACCTTACCAAGTGCAAAGGGGCCTGCTGTGTGGAGGGCGATGCTGGCGCACCATTAGAGGATGATGAGGTTCTTAAACTGGAAGAAATCTTTGAAGACGTGAAGCCATTTCTTCGCCCGGAAGGAGTAAAGGCAATTGAAGAGCAAGGTACTTCTGTAAAAGACCCTGTGGATAATGATTGGGTAACACCTCTGGTAAATGGTGCCGAATGTGCCTATGTAATTTTTGATGAAAAGGGCGTAACCAAGTGCGGAATTGAAAAAGCCTGGGAGCAAGGCGCGGTAGATTGGCGCAAACCTGTTTCGTGCCATTTGTATCCCATCCGTATTGATAAGTATGAAACCTACGATGCCGTTAATTACCACAAATGGCAAATCTGTAGCCCCGCCTGCGATTTAGGCGCTCAATTAAAAGTACCCGTTTATAAATTCACAAAGGATGCTCTTATCCGTAAGTATGGCCCAGATTGGTACGGGGAGCTAGAGGAAGTGGCCGAGCATTGGCCGGGGAAGATTTAAGATAGCTTTTAGTCCACAGTCCACAGATTAATGTTGTTTGGTGGCTTAGGTTCTTCATTTTGTAAAAGGGATTCTCGAAATTCGTCTATCGTCTAACTCCCGATTCCACACTCCCGACTTGCAATTCCTAAAACCCCTTCATCCTTTTCAACATCACCTCCACGTTATCAACAATTCGTGTGAATTACTATTGGATAAACTTTGTTTTTTCTGTTTGGATTTTTTGGAGCTTAGGTAAACTCTGAATTTCAAGGCGATTAGGTTTTTTTGGCTGTTAATAAAAGCGAAGAATTGTTTAAAACTACCTCTTGTTTGCAGCTCAAGCATTAGTGAGATTTGTGGAGCAAGCTGATAGATTGGATTGGTGTCCAATTCACATTCCTGTAAAAATTTATTGAAAACCAATAAGTTACGTTTAAGCAACGAGGGGTAACTATCAGCAGATGAATTGAATTAGAGAATCTGTAAACAGAAAAGAAAAGATGAAAAGCGAGGAGCCCATTTTGCAGGATAACAAAAACCGCTATGTATTATTCCCTATTGAACACAATGATATTTGGGAGTGGTATAAGAAACAGGAAGCCAGTTTTTGGACTGCTGAAGAAATCGATCTTCATCAGGATCTTACGGATTGGGAATCTAAACTTAATGATGACGAGCGCTATTTCATAAAACACATACTTGCCTTTTTTGCAGCAAGCGATGGTATCGTAAATGAAAACCTGGCCGAGAACTTTGTTAATGAAGTTCAATATACCGAGGCTAAGTTCTTTTATGGTTTCCAGATAATGATGGAGAATATCCACAGTGAAACCTACTCCTTACTTATTGATACCTATATAAAGGATAAGGAAGAGCGCAATCAGCTTTTTAATGCCATTGAAACTTTTGATGCTATTAAAAAGAAGGCTGATTGGGCCATTAAGTGGATTGAGTCTGACTCATTTGCCGAAAGGCTAATTGCCTTTGCTGCAGTAGAGGGTATTTTCTTTAGCGGATCTTTCTGCTCTATTTTCTGGTTGAAGAAGCGCGGCATTATGCCAGGTCTTACTTTTAGCAATGAGCTGATCAGCCGTGATGAAGGCCTTCATTGCGATTTTGCCTGCCACCTTCACAATAAGCACCTGATTAATAAAGTGCCTAAAGAGCGCATCAAACAAATTATTGTTGAGGCGCTTGACATTGAGCGTGAGTTTATCACAGAGTCACTTCCGGTAAACCTTATCGGCATGAATTCTACTTTGATGACCCAATACCTGGAGTTTGTAACCGACCGCCTTTTGGTGGAGCTGGAGTGCGAGAAAGTTTATAACGTGAGCAATCCGTTTGACTTTATGGACATGATCAGCCTGCAAGGCAAAACCAACTTCTTTGAAAAGCGCGTTGCCGAATACCAAAAGAGTGGTGTAGTGCAAGGCCAGGATTCACAAAAAATATCGTTTGACGCAGATTTTTAATTAAAAGGTATCAGGTAAAAAGTATCAGGTATTAAGAACCTATTGCACATTGATTGGCTCCTAATACTTAATACCAACTACCTAATACCATTTTATAATACTAACCACCCACACTTAAAACACAATACTAAACTATGTACGTACTAAAGAGAGACGGAAGAAAGGAGTCAGTAAAATTTGATAAAATCACAGCGCGGATCCAAAAGCTATGTTATGGCTTAAGCGAGCTGGTAAACCCTACTACTGTTGCCATGAAAGTGATTGAGGGGATTTACGAAGGTGTAACCACCAGTGAGTTGGATAGCCTTGCGGCAGAGGTGGCAGCAAGCCTTACCACACGTCACCCTGATTATGCTCAATTGGCTGCCCGTATTGCCGTTTCTAACTTGCATAAAAACACCACCAAGTCCTTTACCGAAACCATGAAGGACTTACGTGATTATGTAAATCCTAAAACAGGTAAGCATGCTCCGCTTATTGCTAAGGATGTACATGAAATTATTGAGAAGAATGCCGCCCTTTTGGATTCTACCTTGATTTATGACCGCGACTTTGGATACGATTATTTTGGCTTTAAAACTTTAGAGCGCTCGTATCTACTTCGTTTGAATGGTAAAATTGCAGAACGCCCGCAGCACATGCTTATGCGTGTAGCTATTGGTATTCATAAGGATGATTTGGATGCTGCCATTGAAACGTACGACTTGATGAGCAAGAAGTACTTTACTCATGCTACCCCAACTCTCTTCAACGCAGGTACTCCAAAGCCACAAATGTCTTCTTGCTTCCTTTTAACCATGAAGGATGATAGTATTGATGGTATTTATGATACACTAAAGCAAACGGCAAAGATTTCTCAAAGTGCCGGTGGTATTGGTTTGAGCATTCACAATGTACGTGCAACGGGTTCTTATATTTCAGGTACCAACGGAACCAGCAATGGTATTGTGCCCATGCTTCGTGTGTATAATGATACTGCTCGCTATGTAGACCAGGGTGGAGGTAAGCGTAAAGGTTCTTTCGCCATTTACCTGGAGCCTTGGCATGCCGATATTTTCGACTTTCTTGATTTAAAGAAAAACCATGGTAAGGAAGAAATGCGCGCCCGCGATTTATTCTTTGCCCTATGGACGCCAGACCTATTTATGGAAAGGGTAAAAACTGATGGCAATTGGACTTTGATGTGTCCACACGAATGCCCCGGTTTGGCTGATACTTATGGTGATGGCTTCCGTACGCTTTATGAAAAGTACGAAGCAGAAGGAAAAGGCCGTAAAACTATTAAGGCGCGTGATCTTTGGCAAAAAATCACTGAGTCGCAAATAGAAACCGGTACACCTTATATGTTGTATAAGGATGCGGCAAACGCGAAGAGCAACCAAAAGAACCTAGGAACGATAAAGAGCTCCAATCTATGTACTGAGATTATGGAGTACACCTCTCCTGATGAGGTGGCGGTGTGTAACCTGGCTTCCATTGCCTTGCCAATGTATATTGAGGATGGCAAGTTTGACCATCAGCAATTGTTTGAGGTTACCTATAAGGTTACTAAAAACCTGAACCGTATTATTGACCGCAACTACTATCCTGTAAAAGAAGCGCAGAACAGTAACATGCGCCACCGTCCGGTTGGTTTGGGTGTACAAGGCTTGGCTGATACATTTATCAGATTGCGATTGCCATTTACATCAGAGGAAGCCAAACAGCTGAACAAGGATATTTTCGAGACCATTTATTACGCGGCCGTTTGTGCATCTAAAGATGAAGCTATTGCTGATGGTGCTTACGAAACCTTTGAAGGTTCACCAATGAGCAAAGGCGAATTTCAGTTTAACATGTGGGGTGTTGATGAAAGCAGCCTGAGTGGAAACTGGGATTGGGCATCATTACGCAAGGAAGTGCTAGAGCATGGCGTACGTAATTCGCTATTGCTGGCACCAATGCCAACGGCTTCTACCTCTCAGATTTTGGGTAACAATGAGTGTTTTGAGCCTTATACCAGTAACATCTATACCCGCAGGGTATTGAGTGGAGAGTTCATCGTGGTAAACAAGCACCTGCTTATTGATCTTGTAGATCTTGGCTTGTGGAATGAGGAGTTGAAAAATGACATCATCCGTGCTAATGGTTCTATTCAGGATATTGACATCATACCATCTAACCTTAAGGAGATTTACAAAACCGTATGGGAGATGAGCATGAAGGATATTATTGATATGAGTGCCGATCGTGGAATGTTCATTGACCAGTCTCAGTCTCTTAACTTGTTTATGGAGAATGCCAATATTGGTAAGCTTACCTCTATGCACTTTTATGCGTGGGAGCGTGGTTTGAAAACGGGTATGTATTACCTGCGTACCAAAGCGGCCAGTGATGCTATTAAGTTTACTGTGCAAAAGCAGAGTAAAGCAGAGGTGGAGCCTGTAACTGAAAGCAAGCAGACTGAAAAGATTCAGGAAAAAGAGAGTCTACAAAAGGCGGCCACTGTAGGTGAAAAGCGAGTTGCTGAAATGGCAAAGGCTGTTGAGAACTTCAGTGATACTGAAATCATTGCCTGTTCCATTGATAATCCTGATGATTGCGAAGCCTGTGGTTCATAAAATATGGCCTGATATTGGTTATAAAAATATAGAGTAGAGTAGTTTCATGACAAAGGCCATCCTGCGCAAGTAGGGTGGCTTTTTTAATGCCTTACATTTGAAGGAGTACTTAATGCATTGTATAATTTGAAATATCTAAGATTTTTTGCGGCCATGGCGCTTTTTACGGCTCTTGTTCCAACTATCTCTTTTGGTCAGGAAGTGACCGATCCGGATAAGGTGATACGCGAAGTGTACGAGGTGCTGGCTGGCAGACGTGATTACAACAGGCAGGAGTTGTTGAAGAACTTACAACGGGGAGCCTGGGAGGCTTTGTCTTATGTTACGGATAGTGATTCGATAGTGATGGAAGACCTTAGTGAGGCCGTTCCGGATTATTATAGGTTTAGAGAAAAAGAGGCCATTGTAAAGCTTATTAATCCATCTAATTATAATGAATATGGTTTGGAGGCTACCATACCTTACAAGGTAACTGCAGAGGGCGAAATAGAGCTGATAGACACAAAAACAGGGGGGGTAAAGGAAAAATGGAAAATCATCTATCTGGATGCCAATTACCTGGCTCTTGATATGGGTGAGTTGCGAGTGTTTTTTACACATACCCCTGTGCAGGAGTGATATTCTGTTAACTTTACACAGCAACATTAAATAGTAGCAGTAGCATGTCTGGCGATAAGCAGAACCTTGAAATCTCAAAAATTCAAAAGGATATTGAAAAGTATCTGAGCCTCGGTAACACCTCCATTATATTCGATTATCAGGAAACTAACGGTAGCTTGCGTCTGGACGTTATCACCGTAAATCCCCGCCACAATCAGTCATTTTTGTTTCACTCGGTTGAGGGCTTTAATAAAATTGATGTTTTACGTAAGATGCAGGAATACGTAAAAACGTTTAGGGAAAAGAATAACAGTTATACCATACAATGGTCTGTAAAAGGAGATAATGAGCTACACACATCTTACTTTAGAGCCAAGGATATACCCGAAGCTATAGATAAGCTATATTACGGAAGAGACCCCAACAGCGTTACTATTTTTAGCGTTGTACTTAACCCCATTGCCTGATAGGTCTGATATCTAACTTTGAAGATTCAAGAATTTTTGTACCTTAAATTCGGATTGTAAGATTACACCCGGCTAACCACTACACACATGCCAAGAGAAAGAAAACGCATTATAAGACAGAGAGCCAAGCAAATAAAGAAAGCAAGCAAGCCAAAGCTTTCTACAAAAGACTATATCCAACGAACAATTGTTATACTGATTATCGTTGGAATTTTGGCTACAGCGCTAATTTTAGCCCAACAGTAAAAATTTCAGAAAAAATTATCAAAATAGCTGTGTTAGCAACTATTTTGATGTAGGATTAATCAACAGATAATCTGTAATTTTTCATCTGTAAGATTTGGAGTACCAGTGGTTTATGAAAAATTCCTTTATATTTGGAACTAAGGAAATCATAAACAAAAGCATCATGGACAACATTACAAAAAAGAGTAGCGCAATAAGAGCAGAATATGCCGGAATAGTAATTCTTATTTCAGCTATTGTTTGTAGCGCACTTTATTTTGCTGGTTAAGTTTCCAGTATTTTCAAAACTTTGAGGCTCCGTTGTAATACTTAATACAACGGAGCTTTTTTTTGCGCTTTACTGTTTATTCGTTCTAAAGTTTTGTGAAAACATTTGTTCACAGCCCCTATATTAGACTTATGAAAAAAATACTTCGCCTCCTATTATTAGCCATTGTGGTGCTGGTAGCCATTGTGCTTTTTAACACGTTTACTTTTAAAAGCAAACAGGTTGAGTCTACCCGTACAGCGGTTGAAGTTCCCACGGATATCTCTCTACTTTCTCAGGCGATAAGCTTTCAAACTATTTCGCATAAAAAGGGAATGATAGATGACAGTGCATTTGTGGGATTCCACAACTTTTTGCAAAGTAGCTTTCCCCTTGTGCACTCAATGCTGGCAAAGGAAACGGTAAACGATTACTCTATAATTTATACTTGGCAAGGCACTGATAAATCATTAGAGCCACTTGTATTGGCAGGCCACATGGATGTGGTTCCTGTTGAATACTCATCACAAAACGAATGGGAGGCCAAACCCTTTTCGGGAGATGTGATAGATGGCCACATTTATGGCCGGGGAACCATTGATGATAAGGGTAGCATGATAGCCATTTTTCAAGCAGTTGAGCAATTGCTTAAAAAAGGATTTAGTCCTACCAGAACGATTTTATTATGCTTTGGACATGATGAAGAAATAGGCGGAGAAACCGGAGGGAAAGTGATGGCTGATATATTGGCAAAACGGGGAATTAAGGCCTGGATGGTGTTGGATGAAGGTGGCACTTTGGCAACTGGAATTGTTCCTGGAATTGACCAGACCGTTGCCCTGATTGGAACCAGTGAAAAGGGTTACGTTAGCCTTGAAATTTCTGCAGATATGCCTGGAGGGCATAGTTCCATGCCCGAAAAAAGCAACGCTTTAGAAGCTGTAAATGCTGCGGTGTACACTTTAAAAAGTAACCCATTACCGAATAGACTTACGAATCCGATGGAAGGTTTTATAGCTCATGTAGGTCCACACTTACCATTCACACAAAAAATGGCCTTTGCCAATACCTGGCTCTTTAAACCATTAATTTTTTCAGTGTACGAAAAGTCAGCATCAGGAGCAGCATTAATACACACTACCCAAACGGCCACGGTATTTAATTCTGGAATTAAAGACAATGTTGTGCCTAACAGGGCAAAGGCAATTGTAAACTACAGACTTCTGCCTGGGGACGAACCCGAAGGAATATTAAAACGGGCCAAAGAGATTATTGAGGATACCAACATCAGAGTGGTTATTTACGATTCTTTTGGAGTTCCGGCTTCACCAGTTTCGAGCTACGAGAATGAGCAGTTTGAATATCTTTCTTCAGTAATTAGGGCTGTAAATACTGATGTACTGGTGACTCCGTATTTAGTGTTGGGGGCAACTGATGGACGATATTATTACAGCATCAGCGAGAATGTTTATCGCTTTAGTCCTATACCTCTACAAAGCGATGATCTAAAGCGGATACATGGGATTAATGAACGCATTTCACTCCAAGGTTTCCAAAAGAGTGTGAGCTTCTATGCCACCTTTATTTCAAATATGTAGAAAATTGGCGTCTAAGCCATTATTTGGGTTTGCAAAAGCTTGGTAAAAGCCTTAAAACATGTATGCCGGGGTGAAAGATGGTATCGGTTGAAAAAATTTTCATGATTAGCGCAAATTTTTTTCACTATAACTTTTTCTACAGCACCCCATCCAAGTTATTGGTGGATTTTAGTTGATCTAAAGTTTTAGTTGGTGGTTTTATGAAAGTTAACCAGCTACTTTTTTAACAATACCGGCCAATCTAATTTCAATAGAAAAATCGAAAAACTGACTGCAATACACTGTTTATGTGGGTGTTAAGTTTAGAAAACAGATGCTAGAGTGTATTTTAGTTCTATATTTGACCAGTTGAAAAAGCCACTCCACCATCAAGTTTGGAGACTTTAAGAGCTTAGACGGATGGTGCTTCTTCAACGAATGAAACAAAAGAACTCTACTCATGAAACTAAACAAGCTGTGGCTTGCCCTTGCAGGCACAATGTTGATTTTATCTTCTTGCCGCACCGATGATCCTGATAATTCAGGATTTGGTAATGTGGCCACTACAGGCGAAATGAAGGTGCCAACCAATTTTGACTACAGTACCACTAAGACCATACATTTCGATTTCTCAGCAGAATCCATTTGGGGAAAGGAGAAAATTCGTGTAGACATTTACGGTTACAATCCTCTTGCTAAGGGTGAAGTGCTAGCCAGCCTGTTTTTAGGAGGCTACGGAAATGTTCAGGGCAACCTTGAGATCCCAACGGGATTGAAAGAACTATATGCCGTGTTGACCTATCCTGATGGAAGTTCAGTAATGGCAAGGGTTCAGGTATCGGGTAATTCTATTCAACACAAATTCACTTCTAAAAAGAACGTGCGAAAAACGGTGATAACAAGCCCTGATTGTAATACCGGTTGCGGTACTTCTATCAACAATAATACTGGATGGTACACCGCTGATGCTGGTGGCGTGTATTGTTTTAAGGGAAGCACCAGTGGGGGTATTAATGCAAGAAATGGAAGTACGGTTAGAATTTGTGGATCAGGCTCTTTTCAAATTGTTGTTGAGTCAAATGCTAATGTGGAAATTGTGGATGGTGCCAATGTTACCATAACCAATCTCAACATCAATGCATCTGCAGGTACGGTAACAATTTATCCAAATGCCAATGTAAACGTAACCAACTGGGCTACGCCAAACGCAGATATCATTAATCATGGTTCACTTTCTTTTGTAAACCTGGGTATTAATACCGGATGTACATTGACCAATAATGGTACGTTGGCTGTAACTGGTATTACAATCAACAATTACGTAAGTGTAGAAGGTACGCTATACATAAACGGTAGCGGCTCAATGAAACTTTATGATGGGGCCATGGTAGTTGCAGAGGATGTATATATGGATGGAACTCTCGAGGGAATTAATACTACTTCTCTTGTTAAAGTAAATGATGCAATAGCTGGAAACAGCACTGCACGGATAAAGGGAAATCTGGAGTATTGCGATGCCAACGGAGTTGAATCAGCCTTTTATGGTCAGTTTATTTCACCTGCAATTCAGGCTTGTAACGTATATATACCAACAACCCCATGTAACCCTGATGGTAATGGTAGCCCAAATGTTACTGATAGTGATTTTGATGGCGTGGCTGATAATATGGATTTGTATCCAAGCGATCCCAACGTAAGTGGTGCAAGTTTTTACCCCTCTGATAGTACTTATGCCACCCTTATGTTCGAAGATCTTTGGCCAGGAAAAGGTGATTTTGATTTTAATGACCTTGTGCTGGGCTACTCACACAAGCTTGTTACAAATGCAAATAACATGGTGGTAAGGGTAGAGTCTAGATTTGTGGTAAAAGCTATTGGAGGATCTCTGAAAAATGGTTTTGGCTTTCAGTTTAATGTTGCTCCTTCTGAAGTTGCAAGTGTTACTGGTCAGCTTATGACTAAAAACATTGTATCACTTGCTAGTAACGGAGCCGAAAACAATCAAACAAAAGCAACAATTATAGTTTTTGATAATGCCTTTGCAGCAATAAAAGGCAATGCCGGTACGCAATATGTAAACACAATTATTACTGAGCCTAGCCGACAGTCAGATACTGTATTAGTGGTAACCACTTTTGCCAATCCACAAACCATAGAAAGCCTTGGTAACGGTCCGTTTAATCCGTTTATCTTTATTAATGGAGATCGTGGCAGAGAACTACATTTGGTAAACAACCTTCCTACAGATTTGGTTAAAACCAAATTCTTCCAAAGTGCATCTGATGATTCAGATCCAACCGTGGGCAGATATTATAAATCTCCGGAAGGTCACCCGTGGGCACTTAACATTAAAGGCGATATAAAGCATATGCAGGAAAAACTTGATATCGTTACAGGATATCACTTCTTCGCAACATGGGCACAATCAGGTGGTACCCAGGCCACAGATTGGTACTTAAATCACTCTGGTTACAGAGATGCCTCAAAACTTTATTAGGAAATAGTTATTGAAATCTAAGGCCCTTTCGGTAATCCTGAAGGGCTTTTTCTATTAAGGTATAAAATGAAAGAACCCCGCATTTCTGCGAGGTCCTTTCGATCAGATAGATATTTGGAAAGAACTATTCCACCTTTTCGCATAAATGCGGAAGCAGGGGAAACTTCACTTTCGGTTGATTAATCAACCAGATCCTGAGTAGAGAGATCTATTGTTAATTTCATTTTGGCTGGGTTGGGTACAATACTAAAGAAAAGTCACCCTTAGCTGCTAACTCTATACTTCCAAAAAGTCCCGTAATAGCGGGATGCTTTAACAATAGGCGATTACCCTGCCCAAAATGACTATTGGGAAGAAAAGTACTTTAAAACGCTGACTGGGAGTGGTGTTAGCCAATGTTAGCTAACAACTGTGGTTTGGGGAATTGTGGATTCAATTCCTCAATATGTGGTTTGGCTGCCTCGAAAGGGCTTAATAAATAACTTCAGAAAGTATGTTAGTGCCTGCAGGCAACAGGTTGCGGCCATTTAAAAAGGCCAGCTCTATAATAAAATGAACCCCAACTACATTTACATTGGCTTTAGTACAAAGCTTTATGGCAGCTTCTGCGGTACCACCGGTAGCTAATAAATCATCATGTATAATTACTCTGCATCCGGGCTTCAAATCTTCCTTATGGATTTGTACCGTTGCCGATCCATATTCCAGATCATAGTCTTCTGAATACACTTCCCTGGGCAATTTACCCGGCTTGCGAACCGGGATAAAACCCACCCCAAGTTTTTGTGCAAGGGCGAAGCCTAGCATAAACCCACGTGATTCTATACCAACAATAAAATCCGGTTTTAAAGGTGCGGCCCATGCAGCCATGTTATCAACTAGCTCAGCCGAAAGGGTAGGGCTGGCCAGTATAGGCGTAATATCCTTAAACGAAATACCCGGCTTCGGAAAGTCGGGTATTTCGGCAATAGCTTGTATTAATTTTTCAGACAACATTATTTGAAAGCGTTTAGTCCGGTAACGTCCATACCTGTAATTAACAGGTGAATGTCGTGTGTACCTTCATAGGTAACTACAGACTCTAAGTTCATCATGTGGCGCATAATAGGGTAGTCACCCGTAATGCCCATGCCACCTAACATTTGGCGCGCATCACGAGCTATTTTAAGGGCAATCTCAACACTGTTTCTTTTGGCCATGGAAATCTGCTGGCTAGTGGCGCGTTTCTCGTTTTTCAATACGCCTAATCGCCAAACCATAAGCTGGGCCTTGGTTATTTCAGTAATCATCTCAGCCAGTTTTTTCTGCTGCAGCTGAAATCCACCAATAGGTCTGTCAAATTGAATACGCTCTTTAGAATATCTCAGAGCTGTATCGTAGCAATCCATAGCGGCACCTAAAGCACCCCATGCAATGCCGTAGCGGGCGCTATCCAGGCAACCAAGCGGTGCACCAAGTCCTGATTTGTTTGGAAGCAGGTTGGCCTTTGGTACTTTAACATTATCAAATACAAGCTCGCCAGTGGCGCTTGCTCTAAGGCTCCATTTGTTATGGGTTTCTGGAGTTGTAAATCCTTCCATGCCACGCTCTACAACAAGGCCATGAATTCGGCCTTCTTCATTTTTAGCCCATACCACGGCAACATCACAAAATGGGGCATTAGAAATCCACATCTTGGCACCATTCAAAAGATAATAGTCGCCCATATCTTTAAAGTTGGTAATCATCCCGCCAGGGTTAGAACCAAAATTCGGTTCTGTTAAACCAAAGCTTCCAATAAATTCTCCTGAGGCTAGTTTTGGCAAATATTTTTTGCGCTGCTCCTCATTACCGTAGGCATATATAGGGTACATCACTAATGAAGATTGTACTGAACAGGTGGAGCGAACGCCAGAGTCACCTCGCTCAATTTCCTGCATCATCAGGCCGTAGGAAATCTGATCCAGTCCGGCTCCGCCATATTCCTCAGGTATATAAGGTCCAAAAGCACCTACTTCGGCTAGTCCCTTAACAAGTTGTTTTGGGAATTCAGCTTTTTGAGCATATTCTTCAATAATGGGAGAAACCTCTTTTTTTACCCAGTCACGGGTACCATTTCTCACTAAAATGTGCTCCTCACTTAGGAGTTCATCAATATTATAATAATCGGGTGCCTGATATAAATCGCTTGCCATGAAATCAAATTTTGGCAAATGTAAACAATGCATGAAATGCCATAAACAGATTATTAAACCTATCCTAAACTTCAATAGCTTTGGGGCCGCATGGAATTACCTGTTCACCATACCGATTGGCTGCTAGGGGTACTGCTTTTGTCATTTATTATGATGATTGCGGTGAGGCTTTACAATGCCAAGCGGCTAAAGGATTTTGCCATTCTGCCTTTCCATAGTAGAAGGAGGGATCTAGAGGAAAGCTTTAACCCTGTTCCGGGCAAGGGCTTTGTGGATCTTAGTCTTAGCCTTAATTCAACCTTGGTAATTACTATAACTTGTTTTTTACTCCTTCATCCGTACAGGGGTAAATTTCCTTTGCTCGAAGATTGGACCGTTTTTTTGATGTTACTATTTGCCCTAATGATCTTCTTTTTGTTTAAAAATTTTATGGGCTTATTGGTAGGTTGGGTATTTAACAAAAGCGATGAAATAGCTGCGGATCAAAATATAAACCTTGCCTACCGCACATGGCTTGGCATTTTGTTATTACCTCTCTGCATAGTTGCAGTTTTCTTTCATCAGGCCTATCCGGTTATGTATTTCATGTTACTAACCGTGGTTGGTGTAGGGTATTTTTTGGCCTTTCAATTTTCGGCTATAAGAATTTGGAGTATGGGGGTTTTGCCGTACTATAAATTACTTTACATTTGCGCGCTGGAAATCACCCCCTTAATCTTTCTTGTAGGTTGGCTCATAAGCCTTGTGGGATAAGGGTTTGTTGAAGGAGATTACTAACTCTAATAAGTCGAAATTTTGAAGGTAAAAACTATACTTGTTTCTCAGCCTGAACCCCAGACAGAGAATTCACCATACTTTGATCTTGCGGAAAAGAATAAAATCAAGATAGATTTTCGACCTTTTATTCATATAGCAGGAGTTGATGCGGCTGAAGTTCGCAAACAGAAGGTAAATGTTTCCAGTCACACAGCTGTTATCCTTACCAGTCGTAATGCCGTAGATAACTTTTTCAGAATAGCAGAAGAAGTACGCTTTACGGTTCCCAATGAAATGAAATACTTCTGTACCTCTGAAGCTATTGCCTATTACCTACAGAAATATGTGGTGTACAGAAAGCGTAAAATCTATTTCGGAAACAACACCTTCAAAGATCTTATTCCTTTAATTAAAAAGCACAAGGATGAAAAATTCCTTTTGCCTTCGTCTGATATCCTAAAACCTGAAATCCCTAAACTACTTAAGGAGATAAAGGTAAATTACACAAGGGCCATAATGTACAATACCGTATCCAGCGATCTTTCTGATTTGGCTGATGTGTATTACGACATCCTTGTATTCTTTAGCCCATCTGGAATAAAGTCGTTAATGGAGAACTTCCCTGACTTTGTGCAAAACGAAACCCGCATTGCCGGGTTTGGCACCAGCACCCATAAAGCTATTAAAGAGGCTGGCCTAAGGTGCGATATTAAGGCGCCAACTCCCAAGGCACCTTCTATGACGATGGCCATTGAGCAATACATCCGCAACGTAAATAAGAAGCCGTAGTACTTTTTATTGGCGCGCTCAAATTAACCGCTCATTTTGTTCTTTTGCAGGATGGATCAGCGGTTTAGAAAACACGAGCATCTAAAAAGCCGGAAACTTATTCAGGAACTTTTTAAGCATGGAAAGCCTATTAAGGCTTTTCCGCTTTTGGCGGTGTACCTTCCGGTGGAAGATGCCCCGGCCATGCAGGTTGGATTTTCCGTCTCTAAAAGAAAGGTGAAACTTGCCGTAAACCGCAATACTGTAAAAAGGCGAATTAAAGAGGCATACCGCTTGCATCGCAATGAATATGGGCTTCATGAAAAGAAGGGAATGGTGGTAATGTTTGTCTATATCCAAAATGGACTTTCTGATTATCATCAAATTGAAAAAAGCATGAAAAAGCTGTTGCCTCAACTTGCAGAATTTAATAATCCTGTGGAAGACAATCAAGCGTAATTCCGGTCGTTTAAGTACATTCGCTAAACCCTATTTTTCAGCTGCCCAGGCTTGAGTAAATGAAATGAGAAAGATGAAGAATATTACAAAGTACACCCTTGGCGCCTTAGCGGGGATAGCACTTACAGCATCAGTTGCCTATACCCCAGATTATTTCGAAATAAGTAAACAGCTTGATATTTTCACCAATGTATTTAAAGAGGTAAATCTTTATTACGTTGATGAAACACAGCCAGGCCAGTTGATGGATGAGGCAGTAAACTCCATGTTGGGTTCACTGGATCCCTACACCAATTACATTCCTGAGGAAATGGTGGAGGATTTTAAAATCCAGACTACAGGCAATTATGGTGGTATTGGGGCTTCTATCCGAAAGCATGGAGATGATATGGTACTTACCACTCCCTACGAGGGCTTTGCGGCAGATAAGGCAGGACTGAAGGCTGGAGATAAAATCATTTCTGTGGATGGTAAATCCGTAAAGGGAAAATCTACTGATGATGTAAGTAAAATTTTGAAGGGAGCACCGGGAACCAAAGTAACGCTGGTGCTAGATCGTAATGGTGAATCACTAACCAAAGAAATTGAGCGCGAAGAGGTAAAGGTAAAGAGTGTGCCTTACTATGGCATGTTGGATGACGGCATCGGGTACATTACACTTACCAGTTTTACTGAAAAAGCCAGTCGCGAAATAAAGGAGGCTCTAAAGGAACTTAAAAAGGAAAACGAACTTAAAGGTTTGGTGCTTGATTTACGCGGAAACCCTGGAGGTTTGCTTAGTGAAGCTGTAAACGTTACCAATATTTTTATCGAAAAAGGAAAAGAGGTAGTTAGTACCAAAGGAAAGTTGGAAGAATGGGAAAAGGCTTATAAAACCCTTAATAGTCCTGACGATACCGAGATTCCGTTAGCAGTTCTTATCAATCGTGGTAGTGCTTCCGCATCAGAAATTGTTGCAGGTACATTACAGGATTATGACCGTGCCGTGATTATTGGCCAACGGAGCTTTGGTAAGGGCTTGGTTCAACAAACCCGTAAGCTTAGCTATGGTGCGCAACTCAAGGTTACTATCGCCAAGTATTATACGCCTTCCGGCAGATGCATACAGGCTATAAACTATGCTGAGCGTGCGGAAGATGGTAGCGTGGCAAAAATCCCTGATTCTTTACGTACCCGTTTTGAAACCGTAAATGGCCGTGCTGTTTTTGATGGTGGCGGTGTAGACCCGGATGTGGCGCTTGAGGAAAGAGATATTAGTAATGCCATGATTGCACTATATCGCAATATGTTGATGTTTGACTGGGCTACTAAATATGCCCGCGAGCATGCTACAATAGCCTCCGCCAAGCAGTTCAGGCTTACAGATGAAGAATATATGGAGTTTGTAAATTGGTTAAAAACCAAAGACTTTGAGTACAAAACCAATACTGAAAAAGCATTGGAGAAATTGGCCGAAGCATCCAAAAAGGAGGGTTACGAAGAGCAAATGGCTGAGGAGCTGGCCGCTATTAAAAAGGCCTATCAAACGGAAGTGAAAGATGACCTTAAAGCACACCGCAATGAAATAAAGCAGTTGCTGGAAGAAGAGATTGTAAGCCGCTATTACTATGATGAGGGCCGTATTGCCAATGCACTGGCTACTGACCCTGACGTATTAAAAGCTCAGGAGCTTATTAAGAATAAAGCAGAATACACCAACATTTTAACGGTTGCCAAAAACTAAGCGCATACTTTCTGATAACATTACCAAAAGGCTATACTTCTATAGCCTTTTGTTTTTTGCCCTGCTCTTGCCGTTTCAGGTAAAGTGGCTGCCCCTTACCCTTGGCTTAATGTTGTACAGCGCAGTATGGCTCATTACCTTAAATTTTGGAACCAAGTTTAATGTACTAGCCAAAAACAAAATGGCCAGTTTATCGCTGGCCTACTTTGTATGGGTGGTGGTTGGTGGCATTTACTCGCATTACCCCGGTGAGGCCGAAAAAGACATCATATTAAAAGTTCCCTTTGCCGCCTGGGCCATTTTACTGGGCAGTGTGTTGTTGTTTCATGAACGCCACAGGCAAGCTCTTATTAAAGGTTTTGCGTTGTTTACAGCAACCGCTATTCTACTAAACTTCTTTACCTCCATTTACAGTTTTATCCTTACGGGAGATCAATCACAGCTGTACTTCTCAAAGCTGGTGAGCTTTAAAATGATACCGCCCCATTACCTGGGTATGTACATCAACTTTGCCTATGCGGTGGTACTATATCGCCTGTTGGTAAACAAACCCTTTTTTGGAAAGCGATGGATAAGTATTCTGTTGCTGGCCGTTTATTTCATAGCCTTGGTTTTCCTTTCCGTAAGGATGCAGTTCATAACCTTTGTTGTGATTAATCTTGCTGTGTTTGGCTTCTTTTATAAAGAGGTTTCACTACTTAGAAAAGCCCTTTGGGCCAGTGGAATTCTGGTACTCATGTTTTCGCTGATAATGATATTGCCGGGGCCGCGCTCCAGAATAGTGGATACCGTTAATGAGATTGTATCTTTTGACGGAATGGTGAACGACAAGCAAACCAATGCTCGCAAGTTTTTGTGGAGGGAGGGAGTTAAGGTTTGTGCCGAAAACTTTTGGATTGGTACTGGTACAGGGGAGGCAGATATTGCCCTTAATGAAAAGCTAAAACCCATCAACGCCAAGTTTTGGGATGGCAAAACCCACTATTACCTAAGGGATAAAAATTACAATTTCCACAATTCCTATTTACAGCATTGGGCCACCCATGGGTTTATAGGTTTTCTCATTTTCATGGGAATGTTTTTGATGCCCTGGTTTCAAAAGTCAACACCAGTGGAGGGTAAACTCTTTTTAACCGTTTGTGCGCTTAGTTTTATTACAGAGAGTATGCTACAGCGGCAGGCAGGGGTACTTTTCTTTAGCTTCTTTTTTACGGTATTTTTTATAATGAAGCCAACTCCAGAGATTGAAAAGGTGTAGGGATTCTAATTTTTGTCTTCCCCTTTCCGCACCAACATTACCGAAAAGAAAACCGCAAAAAGGTTTACCGCCCAAACCCGTTCTAGCATAGATTCGGTAAGCATGGAGAGGGCAAAAAAGAGCAGGCAACTTAGCTGAAGATATTTTTTCTGGCTAACGGCAATCAGGGCATAGCCCAACACCAAGGCTAAAAGCAGGGCCAGACCAATAAACCCTGTGGCTATGGTTGTTTCCAGGTATTGGTTATGAGCATTAAAGCGGTGTTCCAGTCCGTTCCAAAATTTTCGGTTTTTGTAAGCGGTCATCAACGCTTCGTGGTTATCACCCAGACCTGTACCTGTTATGGGGTGCTCCTCAATTACATCGCTGGCGCACAGCCATTCGGCCAGTCGGTAGGTAGCACTATTAAACTCATCGCCCGAAATATCATAGCTTATATCGGGCATTTCAAAGTAACGCTTGCGTGTTTCAGCGGAGGCGAGAACTATGAATAGGGCCATAAATACCACCGGAACCAAAGGCAGTAGCAGCCATTTATAGGCTTTTTGTTTTATTGCCAAAACCAAGGCTCCTAAACCAACCACGGCAAAAAATGCCAGTATGTTTATCCGGCCTTGGAGCATTATTAAAGTAAAAAACAGGAAGGCCAGGGTGCCATAAAGAATAGGTTTTAGTCCACCTCCCTTTTTCATAATGAGGTAAATGCAAACAAACAGGGCAAAGCCTATGTAGGTAGATATATAACCCGGGTGCATCAGTGGTTCTGCTAAATTTTCATACAGGAAAAAGTAGCGTTTGTAGTCACTCCCCGGGGTGGTGTAAAACCATGCTCCATTGCCTAATACCCGCCACGTTGCCCAGACAAGCATAAATAGGGCTGCAGCCACATTTCCCGCAAGGAAAACCCAAAGTAGCCGCTGCTTTATGGCTGTGCCAATGAACCGAAAATTGGCTGCAATTACAAATGGGATAAACATCAATCCAAGTTTTAGATTGAGCTTAACAAAGCCGTTGTCCGTATCCTCAGCCCATAAGATACTCACTGCATGAAATGCCACAAAAGCAAATGGCAAAAGGAAAAGTGGTGAACGAAGGCCTTGGAGCCAATCCCTCCCCTTAAGGGAAAATAGGGAGTGAAACAGTACTGCTAATAATGCGAGGTTTACCAATAGGTGCTGGCCAAATGGCAACACAAAAAATAGAATGGAAAGCAGCAGCCCAAGTCTGGATTCGGGGTTCTTAAATGTCGCTGGTAGTTGATTGCTCAATTTTTTGCTTCCTGCTTTTTTTGATAATAAAAGGAACCTGAGAGGCCCCCAAGGCGAGCAAAGATAAACTTAATAGCAAGTGGCTGGCGCGCATATAAGGGTTGAGGAAGAAGGCGAAAGCCACGAAAAAAAGATTTACTGCAACGAGTATTAATGTAGCCGAAACGTGTGTCAGGCCTATGTCTAGCAAGGCATGGTGAATATGGTTTCTATCGGCTGTAAATGGAGAACGCCTGAGAATAAACACCCTGATGAACACTACGCGCATAGTGTCTAAAATGGGGATGATGAGCACAGCAACAGAAAATACCAGCGCATCAATATGCAGGAAAATAGGACTATCGGTTTTTTCGTTGGCCTGAAGGAAGTATATGGTGAGTAGGCCCGCAAAAAAGCCAAGAATCATGGAGCCACTATCTCCCATAAATATTTTGGCATTAATAAAATTGTAGCGCATAAATGCGAATTGAGAACCGGCAATGCACAGGGCGAGGGTAAGGAACATTGGCTCATCTAAATAGTAAAACCAGCTGGCGTATACCAGGCTAAAAACTATACCCAGACTGGAGCTTAGTCCATTAATGCCATCAATAAAATTGAAGGAATTGATAATACCTAAAAAGAAGACAAAGCTGATGGCTACACTGATAAAGTACGGAAGCTCCCAAATTCCGAAAAGGCCGTAAAACCGTTCTAATCTGATATCGCCCTGAAGAATCACAATGCCCACGGCTATCAACTGCCCCAACAGTTTTTTATACGGAACAAGAGGGTAGAGGTCATCTTTTACACCTGTTATAAAAAGAACAAATAGCGCCACCAACACCGAGTTTAAAGCAGGGTTCATAATGTTGGCCGTGAAGAAAACAAAGGAAATAATGAGTCCGCCAAAAATGGCAATCCCGCCAAGGGGCGTAATGCGGCTGCCGTGTTTCTTTCTCTCATCTGGCCTGTCGTAAAGCTTTTTTACCAAAGACAAGCGAATGATGGCCGGAATAGAAAAATAGGTAATAAGGAAGGCCGTAATAAAGGCTAACAGCGGATAGAAAGAATAGATTTCAGCCATGGGTGCAAGTTATGAACTTAGCCGTATTAGTTTATAAATACCTTT
>CAXBJE010000006.1:0-21617 GCA_963975525.1 uncultured Owenweeksia sp.
AATTATAGTGGAGTTCCATCTTGGGTAATCCGAGGCATTGGTAAGCAAGGTCCAGATGATGGCCTTATCCGCCTTGATGTCAATGCTTACCGTGGTTTCCCGGTTAAAGGTTTCGTGCACCGTGGTGGCCTTGCCGTTTTGTGCTGTTGCTGTAGTGATTGCCATAATCGTAAAAAGTGTTATTAATGATTTCATTGAATTGAATTTTACTTTTTGACGATTGGGCGAAATGTTTTGATAGGATTTTTATCCTTTTTCTTTCAGATATTTTTCCATCACCCTTCTATTGTGTTCTAAATGATGGAGTTGGAGTTCTGCTGCTGACGACTCAAAGGGGTGAATTCCCTTGAGAATTTCCATGCGCAAGTCAAAGAGGTGCTCTTTATCGCCTTTCTCGCTTTCGCGGACCATCTTAATCTTAGCCAGCTCCTCTTCTGCCTTTTGGTGGGGATTAAAAATGCCGTTAAGCTCAGTACACTGATGGCAAATCCCTTTTTTGCTGATAAGCGAACAGCGGTGGTCAAATACCTTTACCATTTTGCTGCGGCCTACATGTAGGTGGTATTTCACCATGGCTTCAGTATCATCAATAATTTGGGCAATCTCCTTTAACTTAAAATCATATACCTCCTTTAGCAGCACCACCAGATGTTGCTCCAGCGGAAGCGATTTAGAAACACAGGTAAAGCAAAAGGCAATGTGCTCTTTAATTTCAAATTGCCCTTGCGGGGAGGTTTGCCTAATATGCATGGCCTCACCAAAAAACTCAGGATTGGAAAGAGCAGCTTCTTTGGCAATATCTGTGACATTCTCGGGCCAGCGCTTTTTAGACTTCAAGAGGTCTTTCGCCAAATTGCTGGCTATAGCAAATACCCACGTTTTTAAGGATGATTCTCCCTTAAAGGAATCCAGTTTTTCGTGGGCCTTAATAAAAGTGTCCTGCACAATGTCTTCGGTATCCTGCACACTGGCAGTCATTCTCAGAATGTAGGATTTGAGTTGTGGGCGGAAGGATTCGAAATCGGTAGTGAGGGTTGTTGTGGGCATGGAGTGGTTTTTTAGGTCTCAATACATAATCAGCTTTGACAAATAATTTTGATTCCCAGATTGAACTGCAATATAATAGGTTCCCGATGGAAGATGAGATTCAATCTGAAATTGTCCGTTCTCGTTAACTTCGTTTATGTATGAGTCATGAATCAACCGTCCGGTGAGGTCATAAATCCTGATCGCATCTATTGACAGAAGTTCAGATGCAATTAAAGTGAAATTTCCATTATTGGGGTTTGGATAAATTGAAACTGTTGCTGGAACCGAGTTTTCAGCAGTAGAGAAATTAAGCCTTTGAAAAAAAGCCGTTCCCCAGGTTAAGGGAACATCTTTATCAGCTGAGGTGGGCCAGTAGTTCCATTGGTTTAGAGTATTGGTAACATTAAAGGCCAACCCGATGGAGTCACTAACATTCAAATCAAGACCAACGGTGTGGAACGGTATTTTTACCTCTACGGTATCGGTAATTTTTCCGCCCATTGTAAAGTTCGGAACCGCAGTCCAGTTGGGGCGTACCGCAGCACAACTATCGTAATTACCATACTGACCCTGGTAATCGCAATCGGTGGCAGAAACATGAAACCACCAATCATCCACCATCCAACCCGGGCTTTTATCATTGTTGATGTCTAATAGAACTTCGGGAAATCGAACATTTGCAGATTGAAGGCTTCCCCGATAGGCCAGATATAAATTGGCACCATCATGTTTGAAAAGCACCTTTACCTTTCTTCCTGAAAAGCTTATTTCAATAGAGTCGCAATTATCCCATTCACCTGCGGAAATTTTTCCGTCAATAGTGGCTGATGAGGATTGGGGTATAGAGATAGTAGATTGAGCAAATAGGGAAAACTGAAATGCAAGGACGGTAAAGGCAACAGGTAAAAATCTGAATAACATAATGAGGTATTTACAAGGTTAAAACTGTAATACCCAAATGTATTATGGCTTTTAAGCGGTTTAACAAGGCAGTTTGTTAAACAGTGTTAAAGGAAGTTAAAGTTTGGTCGGTTTCACACCTGACGCTATTGGTTTAATCACTGCCGTTTCCAGAAATCTCATGTCCTTCGATATTCCGAAAAAAGTATTGCTCAAAATATTTGATTTGGCCAGCTGCTTGAGAGATTGAAATTAATACTCCCATAACATAGAAACCTAAAATCGCCCCACCAAAAATCAAGAAGTTTTTAAAATCGCCAACTCTCAGTGCCTGGTAGCTTATGAATAAAAAAGTCAGACCTAATACCACAGCGAGTATCCACTGACCAAACCTTGCAAAGTTGGTTCTGTAAAACGATACGTCAAAGATTAACTTATCATTTTCAGTAGGGGTAATAATACCATGTATCCAGATTACATTGGCTATGGAGTCTCTCCTGTAAGCTGAGCCATTTGGCCTTAGTGATATTTCCCTGCCAGCATTGTCTCGAAATTCACCAACGAATTTTTTAGAGCCAAAAGAAAACATACTTAATGAACCTTCGGTAGTCATTAACGAACGGATGATATCCTTAAAGGCCTCTTCAGACTCGGAAATCATATATCGCTTTTCAACTGGCTTACCTAGCACAAGCAACTCAAAGTTTTGTTTGAAGGTCATTGTATTATTCTAAATGTAATCGCTGATTTTAAGCAATAATTGGTGCGGAAGGTTTGGTCGAATTTATTTTATACTAAACAACTTCTTGTTCATTCTAACATAAGATTGATCAACAATTCCATTATTGCGTTTGGCCATGATGTTGGAGCGATTGTAAACCATTTTCATTCCAACTTCGGCAAAGTCTGTTGCCAAATCCATCTTTCCTATAAACTGATTAATTTCCTTTAAGAGCCACACCAAATGGATTTTATTTTGGATAAAGTATTTGTCTAAAATCGAAAGGCTCATATTGCTATTGAAATCCGCGGGGGTAATGCTGGTAAAGGGCTCCGGGAAGTTGGCAAAGTCTTTATAAAACTTCTGGCCATGATTTTCAAAGGTCGTCCAAATTTGGTTTATGGATTCTATATTTTCTTCCACTTTATCCTTAAAGTTCCAATAATAGTCCCCATCACCTTTTGGAGACATGCGTTCTCGAATAACACAACTTGCATAAGTTGTTTTATTAATAGGTCTTCCTGCCAAATCAGGTATAAAGTCGAAATGAATTGCGGTTTCACAATAAACAGAGCCTCCATACCAGTTTCCTTGAAGACCAAAGATTTTGACAATATGATTGTCTTCAATCTTTCTAAAGTGAAATCCAGAGCCCTTCCAACCAAGTTCTCTTATTCGTGGAGAAAAGTGTTTTGAAATAAGCTTTTTAAATCCAGCTGCGTCCATCTATTTATTGATATTCTTTTTTAACACGTACTAGTCAGAAACAATTGAGAGTATGAAAACAAAAAACCCGATACCATCGGCATCGGGTTCTAAAGTATCAAAAATATAGTACGCTTATCTCGCCACGTTTACGGCTCTGGTTTCGCGGATAACGGTGATTTTTACCTGACCAGGATAGGTCATTTCACTTTGTATTTTCTGGCTGATGTCATACGAAAGCTTTGCGGCCTCAGCATCACTTACCTTTTCGCAATCTACAATTACCCTAAGCTCACGGCCAGCCTGTATAGCATACGCCTTGCTTACTCCATTGTGGCCAATGGCAAGGTTCTCCAAATCTTTAAGCCTTTGTATGTAGCTTTCGGCAATTTGTCTGCGTGCTCCGGGGCGGGCTCCACTTATACCATCACAAACCTGTACAATAGGAGAGATGAGATTGGTCATCTCAATTTCATCGTGGTGAGCACCAATGGCGTTGCACACCTCGGGCTTTTCGCCATATTTCTCAGCCCACTGCATGCCCAGTATGGCGTGTGGCAATTCGCTTTCTTCACTTGGCACTTTACCAATATCATGTAGTAAACCGGCACGTTTGGCAATCTTAGCGTTAAGCCCAAGCTCTGCTGCCATTATACCACAAAGGTTGGCCACCTCGCGGCTGTGCTGTAATAGGTTTTGGCCGTAGCTACTGCGGTACTTCATTCGGCCAATGGTTTTCAAAAGCTCAGGGTGCAAACCATGTATACCAAGGTCAATAGCCGTGCGCTTACCAACTTCAAATATTTCTTCGTCAATCTGCTTGGTGGTTTTGGCCACCACTTCCTCCACACGGGCAGGGTGTATACGGCCATCCGTTACCAGCTTGTGTAGCGCCAATCGGGCAATCTCTCTCCTTACGGGATCAAAGCAGCTAAGGATGATGGCTTCCGGAGTGTCATCAACAATAATCTCCACACCAGTGGCGGCTTCCAGGGCACGGATGTTACGTCCTTCACGCCCAATAATGCGTCCCTTTACATCGTCATTTTCAATGTTAAAAACAGATACGCTGTTTTCCACCGCTTGTTCGGTAGCTACGCGCTGTATGGTTTGGATTACCACTTTACGGGCTTCCTGACTTGCATTCAGCTTAGCTTCCTCCATGGTATCCTGTATAAAGGTGGCCGCTTCCGATTTTGCCTCATCCTTTAATGCCTCAAGTAGTTGAGCCTTTGCCTCTTCTGGCGTAAGCCCAGAGATTACTTCAAGCTGCTCTACCTGCCTGCGGTGTATTTTCTCCAATTCCTCCGTTTTGCGCTCATTAATTTCAATCTTCCTATCAAGATCAGCCTGAAGGTTACTCAGTTCCTTATCCTTGCGCTTATTCTCTTCATAGCGCTGGTTGTTTTTTGCCTCGCGGTCTTTGGTGCGCGCATTTATCTCATTAAGCTTCTGCTCACGTCTGTTTATTACTTTTTCGTGCTCCGCCTTTAGTTCCAAAAACTTCTCCTTGGCCTGTAGAATCTTATCCTTTTTAATGGTTTCGGCTTCCTTCTCAGCTTCCTGAATTATGCTGGAAGCTTTTTTCTTCTGCATGCCCTGAGCTATCAAAAAGCTGGCTCCACCTCCTATAAAAAATGCCGCTACGGCTACAATAATGGTTGTTATATCCATGTGGTTAAAAGTGTATTGTTAAAAATTAATATCCGCGGTTCAGTACTTTGGATATTGGCAATAAATCCCGCTTTTCAGCGGAATATGTTCCACCCGGTTGTATTAATATTCCCGCCAAAAGCGGAAACAACACGGGGAGTCATAAAAAAACCCGCACCTATTCAAGTCATGTCTAAACCCCAGTTAGACAGGTTCGGAGCTTACCGGACAATTTCGGCCTTCCACTCGAGGGAGGCATGGCCTAGAAAATCCGAGCTAAACTCCTATTATTAATCATGTTGAGTTTAGCAATTCTGTGAATAGATGCGGGAAAAAAATTGTTTATGTAAAGAACGCTCTTTTAGTGCTTTATTGCAGTCTCAAGTAGGGTGCTGATTTGGGCAACACGGCTGGTAAGGGCCGAGGTGTCCAGTAATTCCATGTCGCGGTTTTTCTCTAAGCGCGAGGCTAGTTGTAAAGCGCACATGGCCAGCAAATCCTGTTTATCTCTTACGGCAAATCCTTCTTCATATTTTTTAAGGATGCCATCTATAGTTTTGGCGGCTGCCCGTATTTTCTCCTCTTCCTCTGGTTTTATAGTAAGGGGATACATGCGGTCAGCAATGGATACTTTTATTTTAAGATAATCCTTCAACCTATTTATTAACTATTTTACTCATTGAGCAATGCAATACAGCGGTCAATTTCCCGCACAAGGGTTGCAATCTTGGCTTTAGCCAGTTCATTGTCTTCACTGGAAATGGCTACAGCCCTGGCAATTTTTGCCGATTTCAACTCCTCATTCAGTTGCTCCAGTTTAGCACGGCTTTCGGTAAGCTCCTCATCAAGTTTTCTAAGTTGAATTCTCAATGATTCATTATCGCTGCGGGCCTGCTCATATTTTTCAACCAGCTGCAAAGTGAGCTGCTCTATGTTATCTAGACCCTTATGAACGTCTGCCATTTAAAACTGGAATTTCCGTGTCACAAAGGTAACAACGGATTTGAGTAAAGCAAGATGGCGCTGATGCTTCAATTAAAATAACACGCGCAGTAGTTGTTTAAATGATTTGTTGGTTGTAAACTGAAACAGGTTTCAAATTGCAAACCATCAACTTCATATCTTTGAACCCAAATTACTTAACGCCCGAATATCGCTTTATGAGCTCCACCAAATCGGCAATTGTTTACTTACTTGCCTTTATTCCCACACTGGTTTTTTCTCAGGATTATCCTAAGGATTATTTCCGCGCCCCGCTGGAAATACCTCTTTACCTATCCGGCACCTTTGGAGAATTGCGCACCAACCACTTTCATTCGGGTATAGATATTAAAACCGATGGACGCGAGGGACAACGTGTTTTAGCTGCTGCAGATGGCGTGGTTTCAAGAATTAAGGTTTCGGCCTACGGCTTTGGCAATGCCATTTATGTGGTGCACCCCAATGGCTATACCACCGTTTATGCGCACCTGCAGCGCTTTAATGATGAGATTCAGAAATACATTAAGGAAGAGCAATACAGGCAAGAATCTTTTGAGGTGGAGATTTTTCCTCCGGCTTCAAAATTTCAGGTAAAAAAGGGGCAGCTTATTGCCCTTTCGGGGAATAGCGGTGGTAGTGGTGGACCACATCTTCATTTTGAAATTAGAGATACGAGAACGGAAAAAATTATTAACCCACTGCTTTTTGGCTTTGACGTAAAAGACACGAAAAGCCCGGATTTGAAGTGTATGAATTTGATGGAGACGAGCTGGTTTCATCTTACACTAAAAACCTTTTGCGCTTTAAAGATGGCAGCTATGCCCTTGCGGGAAATGGTGTGATTGAGGTAACACATGCCCCGGCATTTGGCATTTCAACATTTGATAAGCTGGATGGTGCTCCTAATAGAAATGGTGTGTACAGAATTGAAATGTCGGTAAACGAGCATACGTACTACGATTTTGAAGCCCGCACATTTGCATTTGATGAATCCCGCTACATCAATGCTCATATTGATTATGCCCAAAAATCCTGCTGCCGCAGAACCATCAACAAACTTTACCTGGAGCCGGGAAATCAGTTTTCGGGTTATCGTATTCATAAAAAAATGAATTTCCCCCAATTGGAGAGTGACAGCCTTTATCCTGTAAAGATTACTGTAAAAGATGTTGCTGGTAATGAAAGTGTTCTGGCATTTCAACTCAAATTTATTCAGCCGGCCATTCAGCCAGAGGCAATACCAACACCCGGAGCAACCGTATTTAACTATACACAGGCCAACACCTTTAAAAGGGATAATTTTCAGATGGTGTTGCCGGAAGGAGCACTTTACAACAAAATGTTGGTGGAGTATAAAAAGGATGCGCCTTGCTCCGAATGTTATTCGTTTATATATGAAGCGGCTTCGCGCGAAATTCCTGTGCAGAAATACTACACTTTAAAAATTAAGCCCGAGGGCAACTTTAGAGGCGATAAAAGCAAGCTGGCCATTGCCAGTTTTAAAAACGGCCGAATTGATGACTATGAGGGCGGTACCTGGGAAGATGGTTATGTGGTGGCACGCACCCGGCAGTTTGGGCAGTTTGCCGTGGTGGCGGATACGGTAGCTCCGGTAATACGCCCTGTTGGCTTTCGCGATGGCACAAATGTGTCCGGCTTAGCGCGAATTCAATTTACCATTACCGATAATTTTAGTGGCATAGAATCTTACCGACCAACCATTGACGGAAAATGGGTGTTGTTTGAATACGATGCAAAAAATAAAACCATTTACGCTTCTTCTTCCGACTTTGGGGTGGAGGCAGGAGAACATAATCTGGAATTGGAGGTTAAAGATGATAAGGGCAATGTGGCCCGAAAATCTTACAGATTAATATTTTAGAAACTGTTTCAAAATAGTTTGCGGGGTAGTATGCTATTTTTGCGCAATATCCGTTTCCAACTTGGAAACAGCGAAACAAACGATTTAATGAAGTACCTATACGCCATACTAGTAATTGCAGCCATGCCGTTGATGGTTTTTTCTCAAACTCAAAAAAAGAAAAAACCAATTCAGATTTCGGGTTTGGTAATGACGGCCGACAGTGTGCCACAGTTTATGCCGTATGTAAATATTGTTGTAAAAAAACGCGGAATGGGTA
The DNA here is from genome assembly GCA_963975525.1 of uncultured Owenweeksia sp. Taxonomy (GTDB): domain Bacteria; phylum Bacteroidota; class Bacteroidia; order Flavobacteriales; family Schleiferiaceae; genus Owenweeksia. The sequence goes on from CAXBJE010000006.1 coordinate 8,131, forward strand.
CCACTACCAGCACCGAGGGGTTTTTCTCCTTTGCGGTAGTTCCTGGTGATAGCATTCAGTTTAGCAGCATTGGCTTTAAAAAGGAAATTTTGGTAGTGCCCGATAGTCTTGATGAAAAAGAATATTTGGCGCGTATAGTAATGTTGCGTGATACCACCATGTTGCAAGAGGTAACCCTTTATCCATGGCCAACACCAGATAGACTTAAGGATGAATTACTGGCCACCAGAGTTAATACCACCGAAGAAGATATTGCGATGAAAAACCTGGCCATACAGGAGTTAAAAGATCGTGCAGCGGAAATGGGGTATAGTGCAGAGGAAATTCAGGACTTTGTAATTGCTGCCAATAATGCCTCTATTTACAACTATGGTCGCTACCAAGGTATGTCTCCGGGTGGCGCCATATTGGGTTCGTTGAGCGACCCTTTTGCATGGCAACAATTTTTTGAAGCACTAAAACGCGGGGATTTCAGTTCTAAGAAATCCAGATAAACGAAACTAACACAAATGTCCTTGCGCCTTTCCGGATTTCTCCTCACCCTGGTTCTTCTTATTTCTATTAACACCGCTTTTGGGCAATCTAAAAAGCGCCCAACTACGATACAAGGTACTGTTACCGATACGGAGGGAAACGCTGTGGATGGGGTTCAGGTTTCAGTGGGTTCATTTTTTACGCTTACGGATGAAGAAGGAAAGTACAAGCTGGATATTTACGATGGCGATAAGCTAATTGTAGGTTTTATAAGCTTTGCCTACGTGCCGGATACGGTAATGTTTTCCATAAAAAAAGGGGAATTAAAAACCATTGATAAGCAAATAAAACTGCTACCCAATATGCTTGATATTGCCGTGGTGCAAGATCGAAAGAGCAGGTTTGAGGGTAGTGTGAAAATTGATCCGCGTGCGCTCGAAAGCTATGCAGGAGCAGGTTCTGCGGTTGAAGGTATCCTAAAATCGTTACCGGGTGTGGCCAGTAGCAATGAGCTTAGTTCTCAGATTTCCGTACGTGGCGGTAGCTTTGATGAAAATCAGATTTACATTAATGGGATTGAGGTGTACCGCTCCTTTTTGGTGAGCAATGGCCAGCAGGAGGGTCTCAGTATCATCAACTCCAACATGGTGGAGAATATTGATTTTTCTGCCGGTGGTTTTGAAGCTAGATATGGCGATAAAATGTCATCGGTTTTGGATATCACTTATCGTAAACCAAAGGAGTTTGGACTGGCAGCCGAAGCCAGCCTTTTGGGCGGAAGCCTTACTTATGAAGATAGATTGCTGGATAAGCGCCTGGCGGTGCTGGTTGGAGGGCGATATCGCACCAACCAATTATTACTTGGTTCATTAGATACGGAGGCAGATTTCCGTCCCAGATTTACCGATATACAGGCCTACCTTACCTATACGCTTACGGATGAGTGGGATATTAGCTTTTTAGGAAACTACAGCAAAAACCTTTACCAGGTAGTACCCACCACAAGAAATACTGATTTTGGAACATTTCAGGAAGCATTAAGGCTTACCGTGTTTTTTGATGGCCAGGAAGATTATGATTTTACAACCAAGTTTGGAGCACTTAGTGCGGTAAACCGTCCCAATAATAAATTGGAGTTAAAGTATACGGCATCAGCGTTTCAAACCACCGAGCAGGAGTATTTTGATATTATCGGGGCTTATCGCCTTGGTGAGCTGAATACCAACTTGGGTTCGGATGATTTTGGTGAAATTTCATTTGTAAGAGGTGTTGGTGGATTTCAGAACTATGCCCGTAATAACCTGGACATTATTGTGGCCAATGCAGCCCATGATGGACTTTACGACAATGGAAATAGCAGTTGGCGCTGGGGATTAAAATTTCAATATGAAGATATTATTGACCGCTATAAGGAGTGGGAAATGATTGACTCTGCCGGCTATAGTATTCCTCATAAACCATCATTTGGTTATGATTCATTGGTGGTAACTCAGGTTGATACCTCGGGCAGGCCATTGGGCGGAGTGATTTATTCAACTCTGGATACATCGGCTCAAAACCTTACCCTTTTCGAAAGCTATAATAGTAGTGCTGCGGTACAGTCTGCACGTATTATGGGCTATGTAGAGCGGTCTCAGCTTTTTGAAAAATGGGGGAGCGATTTCTTTTTGAACCTTGGTCTACGTGCCCATTACTGGACTTTTAACAACCAAACGGTGGTGAGCCCACGTGTAAGTTTTAGCTGGAAACCGGGAGGCAAAAAAGTTGACGATGGTAATAGGGAAAAGGCAAAACGCGATATGGTATGGCGTATCGCCACCGGACTTTATTATCAGCCACCCTTTTACAGGGAGATGCGTGATTTGGAAGGAGGGGTAAATGAAGACATCAGGGCTCAGCGCTCCATCCATTTTGTATTAGGAAATGATTATCAGTTGAAATTGTGGAACCGCCCTTTTAAAATGGTTACCGAGGTATTTTATAAAGATTACGACAATCTCATCCCGTATGATCTGGACAATGTTCGTATCCGCTACCGTGCAGAAAACAACTCCAAGGGCTATGCTGCAGGGATTGATTATAGAATAAATGGCGAGTTTGTAAATGGCGTGGATAGTTGGTTTAGCGTTTCATTATTAAAGGTGGAAGAGGATATTGAAGGAGATGGAGCGGGATATGTGCCTCGCCCAACGGATCAGCGGTTTAGTGCCAAAGTGTTTTTTCAAGATTACCTGCCTCGCGACCCTACCTTCCGCGTAAGCCTTACAGGGTCTTACGCTACTGGCTTACCATTTGGCCCACCACAGGCCGAGCCGCAGGATAAAGATTTTAGAATACCTGCTTATCGCAGAGTTGATATTGGTTTCTCTAAAGTGTTGAAGCTAGAAGGCAAAACCTATAAGTCTAAATTCCTGAATCAGTTTGCCACTTTGTACGTTACGCTTGAGGTGTTTAACCTTTTGGCCACCAACAATACCGTAAGTTATTTGTGGATTAAGGACATCTCTACCGCCCGCGAGTATGCCGTGCCCAATTACCTTACAGGAAGGTTGCTGAACCTTAAGTTGGTGGCTAAGTTTTAACCTCCCCAGCCCATTCGGTCTGGCAAGCTGGCCCCTCCTTCAAAAGGAGGGGAAACCCTTCGCTATTAAGCCTTGAGTTTTCTAAATACTTGTGATTGTGACAAGGTTTTTTTTATTCGTCCTTTTAGAAATTTTGTAAAGAAGCAAGGTGAGCCTTGTCAATGAGAAGTGCCGAAGTGTAGTGAAGCGAAACGGCTGGGGCTTCGAAGACAAGTAAGCCGTAGCTTCTAAAAAACTTCTAAGAAGACTTGACTTTTTGGTTCGTTTTGGGTCACCTGAACGGAAGTGAAAGCACGAGTTTGCGAGTAACCCAAAATGAACGGAAACAAATAAGGTTGTTATTAATCCTCCAGCGAAAGCCTCTCCAATAACTCCTTTACGTCATCTTTTCGATAATTCCCTTTGGCCAATAACTCCCGTAATAACTTTTTGGTTCTAACAATGCGTCCCTCCTTCAGGTAGGCAAGGGCCAAATTCCATTTGGCGGTATTGGTATAAGGGTTTTGTTTGCCCGTAACCTGTCCTAAATAAAACTGTGCTTTTTTAAGGTTAGGCGGATCCTGAGAAAGAAAAGCCATCCCTGTATAGAAAAGGGCTTCCTGAGTTTCGGTTTGGCGTCTTAAATGCTCTTCATAAAAGGAAGTGGCGGTTTCATAATCTCCCTGTTTGTAGGCCTTGGTTCCATTATTCCAGTTGGGGAAAGTCTCCGCAGGGTAGGAGGTGGTGCTTCGGTAAACTGCCGTTTCAAAGTATTCTTCAAACAAATCCTCCTCTAAATGCGGTTTTGAAAAGGCATTGTAAAGAAATATGGCCGCATATACTATCACAATGGGTAATGCCAGGCGCCACCAATACTTTTTCAACAACGTAGGGCTGGCCGGGTTTTCCCAATGGTGTACGCGTTCCCGGATTTCAGCATCACCATGTTTTTCTATAGCTAAGTAAGCTGCTTTTTGTAATTGTACTTCCTTTTGCAGGGATTTCTCCGAGGCCATTTCCTTTTCAAAATCCAGCTTCTCCTTTTCGGCCATTCTATTGCTGAGGTAGCTGTCAATCCTTTGCTCTAAACTGTCCATCATGACTTTGGCAGATTAGCGTTTAATTCATTGAGCAGTTCCTCATCCTTTATCAATAGGTCTTTTAGCTGTCGAAGGGCATTCCACTTTTTGGCATTTTCAACTTCATGATGTGGCTTGCCAAACTGCTTGCTTATTTGCTCCTCCGATTTGGCTTCAAAGTAAAAGGCCTTTAATACCTGCACATCGGCATCTTCCATGCGGGCAAATAGCTTCTCCATTGCTTTTTCTTCGTGCAGCCTGGGGTAAAGGTGTTTCTCGGCATCGGGTTTTTTCTCCCAAATAGATTTACAAATAGCGATAAACTGTTTTGCTAGAGATGACTTTTGCGTGCCATTTAGCTTAAGATGATGAAACAGGGCTACCATGCCATCTTCCAAAAGGTGAGTAGCGTGCGTAGAGGTGCCGCCTTGTTGGTGCACATATAGCTTTATTTCCTTCCGATTGTTTTTAAAAAACCACTTCACCCGTTTTTGCAATCGGGCATCGTTATGCAGTAGTTCTTCTGCTATTTCGCGGTCGCTGTATCTGGCCAAGGGTGCGTATAAATTTCAACCAAAGGTAAATTAAAGAAGGACTTTTATTAATGGCGTAATCATTATTGAGGATGTCATTCGTTTATTTTAGCACTTACTTCATATCAATAAATTATGAAACAACTTTTCGCTGTCTTTCTAATAGCCTTAACGGTGGTGTCATGTGGTAATGATTCTTCTAGTTTACGTGAACCCAATGATGATCAAACCCCTACAATTCTTATGGACGATGGAAGTAATACTACCAGGTTTTCCCTAAGAAAGACGAGGAACGGTTCAATCCTAGATGAAATATATTTTGAAATTATTGAGAAGGATAAGGAACTGGTTTTGCTGGATAGCACGATCAGAGCTTACCTTCATGTTAATGATACTTTGTTTGCAAATTTTAAGCAATATGATGATAAGTCTGATTACTACTACAATCAGGTAATGCATAAGCGAGGCAAAATGCAGGATACCTTACTGTCGGCACAATTAGATTCTATAATAGCAAAAAGTATGAAGCGGTATGATGCGATAACCAAAGAAACGGATACACTTATTTATCAGGTCAAGGATTTGACTGGCGACATTTCTGATCGTTACCACTTTCTTAAAGTGATGATAACGTTGCCTGTAATAGAGAAATACCAAAGCGATCATCATCCATCAAATAAACCGATTGAAAAATACCTGAGGGAGCAACAAGAGGTGAAGTCTAAAATTAACGAAAAGGCAAAAATCAACTGATGGCGATAAAGCGAAAAATAAAGAATCTTATTGGTCTGTTGCTTTTGGCACTATTGCTTGTCAGCGCTGCCATTGGATGGCAATTCTATAAAAAGATATACCTCCCCAATGTGGACACTAACAATAGTGAGGTATTTCTATATATAGCCACAGGCTCCGATGAAAATGCCGTGCTGGATTCGCTAGTGGCCATGAAGGTGCTGAAGAATGTAGACTCCTACCAATGGATGGCCGAAAAGAAGAATTACCGTGGCCGCAATGTGGTGCCGGGTAAGTATCCTTTAAAGGATGGTATGAGCAACAACGAACTGCTAAACCACCTGAGGGCCGGAAACGGCAGGGTGGATGTAGCTGTTCAGTTTAACCAGATACAAACCAAAGCACAACTAGCTGGTCGACTGGCACACCAGATTGAGCCAGATTCTTTGGACGTTTATGATTGGCTTACAAATCCGGATTCTGTTTCAACGTTTGGTTTTAATGAAGCTACCATTATGGCCATGTTTATCCCCAACACCTATTATATTACCTGGAATACAAGTACGCCACAGCTGATGCAGCGTATGGCCAAAGAGTATAAAAACTTTTGGACGTCTGAACGCCAGGCAAAGGCTAAAGAAGCCGGACTTACCCAAAGCGAAGTGGTAACCCTTGCCAGCATAGTGTATTGGGAAACCAAAAAGCCCGAGGACATGCCCAAAGTAGCAGGTGTGTATATGAACCGCCTGAAAGTAGGTATGCCTTTGCAGGCCGATCCTACACTGATTTTTGCCATTGGTGATTTTACTTTAAAGCGGGTATTGAATAAGGACAAGGAAATTGACTCCCCCTACAATACCTATAAATACAGGGGTTTACCGCCCGGGCCCATTCTTATTCCGCCAGTAATATTTGTAGATGCCGTACTTAACTACGAAAACCACGACTACTATTATTTTGTGGCCAAAGAGGATATGAGTGGCGACAGCTATTTTGCCAAGACCTATCAGCAACATTTGGTAAATGCCCGCAAATACCAAAGGGCGCTGAATGAGCAGGGGGTGATGAGGTAGGTTTTTTCGGATATTGTGATATTGCGGGATAATTAATTACCTATCGCTTACAAATAATTATAAACATTTGTATTTGGAAGGTGCATATATAAACGAGTTGTACTTAATGCCTAAACCGAACAAACATTGATATTCAAATATAATTCCTATAATGATTTACTACTCGAATTGGGTAGACTCGATTTTGTAGTAGAAATTTCAGAAATAGCAGTAAGAGATTTTTTAAAACAACTTGAACAAGCTGAAAATAAAGAAGAATTTGTTGAAAATAAATCTTCTGAATTCAGAATAATGGTGGCATTTGACGAAAACAACCAGTATTATCATCAAATTACACTAGGAAATATATCTGCTGTTTATCATTTGACAGAAACTTTTTTCTACGAATTACAAACTGAATACAACGACATTTCAAACGAATCTTGGTCATTTCATTCTAACACTAAAAAACTAGACCAAGTCATTTCATTCTTTCGAACAAAAAACAGATTCAATCAAAGTGATAATATTGATGAATACTTGATTGACACTTTCAACTATTATCACCAATTGAGAATTTATTTTTCACATAAAAAAACTGTTTCAATTGGAGAGATTACGTCTAAGCGAAAAAAAGCAATTAAACATTTTGACCAAGAGTTACTAGATAAATATAAAGTTAAACAAGCACCTAAAGAATTGCTAAATATTGACTTTGAAGATTACTTTTTGTTCACTCAGGTTGCTAAAAATTTAGCTTTGAAAATTAGCTCAATCGGATTTCCTGAACCAAATGGATTAGCATTAACAAAGGAAATTAAAAAATTGAATAAATATAAAGACAATAAACAAAGACTAAATAAATCAATTGAAAGAGCATTAATAACAAATTTTGGTTATATTAAAGAGAATGATTCAGATGATTTAGTTGAGAAAATAATTGAATGTTTATAATTGGGTATTTCGTCTAGTGGTTAGGACGTCCGAAGCCACCTTAGAGTTAATAGTTCTAAAGTGATTTCGGAAAACGGGAGTTCGAATCTTCTAATACTCACAAAAGCACTAAGTACAACACCGTGTATAATTAATTGCTTGGTTTTATCCAATTTACGAAAGTCCTCGCGGACTTTCTATCTGTGTTTTATTTACTAACTTTAGTGCTTAAAACACGCAACTAATCATACACAACAACGTTGGCGTGTATTCTAGAGGGCGCGGATTTGTAATCACTAGAATTCGAAACATGGGCATCTGCTCAAACTTAACCTTTATCAATCGTAGATTTTGCGGTATTCGGTGGTTGAACTACGGAATTTCCCGAGTCGTTTTTCAACTTTAGAAAAGGTTTCGAACACTTATGATTTGCAATCCGTGATCAGATGTTCTTCTACCATCACGCTTAAAACCCAATTATTCCGAAAAATCACTGTAAACCCACCCTTTCTTTTAAAGCCCCAATCCCTACCTTTGCGCGAAATTTTGAAGCCCCATGTGGAATAAAATCATACGTCTCGCTCTTACAGCACTCATCTTTGCTTGGGCCGTTTGGCAGTTTATTGACGGCAATATTGGCAACGGCATTATGCTGGTGCTGTTGGCCGGTTTGGTATTGCTTACCTACTTCCGTAACGAAAATATTTTGCTTGCTTTTTGGCATCTCCGCAAAAACAATATGCCGGGAGCAGAAAAGGCACTAAACCGTATTAAGAACCCTGAGCAGACATTAATTAAAAGCCAGTTGGCGTACTGGTACATGCTACAGGGCATGATTCACTCTCAAACAGGTATTGGTAAAGCCGAAACCTTTTTACGCAAAGCATTGTCAACAGGCCTGCGTATGAAAACCGACCAGGCGATGGCTAAACTTCAGTTGGCAGGTATTGCCATTGCCAAGCGAAGAAAGCGCGAAGCCATGGTGTTGCTAACCGATGTAAAAAAGCTGGATACCCGCGGTATGCTTAACGATCAGGTAAAAATGATCAAGCAACAGATGAAAAGAATCTGATTTATCCCGAACGATTTTTCACTATTAGTTTGTATTGTGTTTTAGATTACTTTCGCGGCCGAATGAAAAAATGTAATCATCACACAATTAATTAATTAGGGAATTTATCCCCTTCTTTTACCTTTCAACATGAATAAAATGAAATTAAGTGTCATTATGCTTGCCCTTTGTGGTGTGGCTTTTGGCCAAAAAGTGCAAGAGGAAGATGTAACTTTTACTGAAACACGATTGCCATTGGCTCCACTTGGAGGTTCTCTACAGCATTATCAGTTTACAGTAAAAACACCGTATCCTGAAAACAACAATGAGCTTATCAATGCTGCCAAAGCTAAGTATGAGCAGGATGTTGCAAACTATCCACAAAAAGTTGAAGAGTCTAAAGCTAAGTATGAGCAAGATTTGGCTAACTACGATACTCAGGTGGAAATGGCTCGTGAGAATTTTAAAATTGAATCAGAACAGTACAATAGCCTTACAATGGTTGAGCGTATGGCATTGGCCGATCAAAAACCAACGCTAAAGTTGCCAAGCAAGCCATATTACAGCAAGCCTTCCGAGCCTTATTATGTTGAGCCAAACTTAACTCGCTCAATCACTTACAACCCGGAAGTTCTTTCAAGTTCGTACCTAAAGTTATATGGTTTTGAAAAGGGTACTGAAAACGCAATTGTTGGAGCCGTAACCCTTTATGAGTTTGAAAGCCTTGACCCTCAGCAAAAGGTAGACGAAAAAAAGGTGTACAACAGCAAAACCAAGCAAACTGAAACGCAACGCACCTACTACTATATTACCTCTTATAAAAGGCCTACACACCTTATGCTTAGTTTTAACGGACAAACCCTTTATGATGATGTATTTGCAGGTACTTCCGATTATTCGGAAATGAATACGCCACAAAGGCCAAATATGTTTAATGTAGAAAAGCAATCTGTTGAAGATGTTTTAAGTGCAGTAAACGAGTACATTAATGACAACTACGGTTTTACCCCCATTCAAAAAACCATAAAAATTGGTTTTGTAAAGAATAAGGATGGTGAATATGATGATCTTGAAAATGCCAAAGATTACGCCATTGGTGGCTTAAAGAGCCTTACCTATGGTGAGGAGAATGCTGATCTTGAAAAAGCAATTACCATTTGGGAGACTGCTTTGGGCGAATCTGATCTTGAAGATAAAAAGGCCAGAATTGATGCAAAAGTTACCGAAGAAATTTTGTTTAATCTAAGCAAGGTTTACCTGGCCACTTACAAGCTAGAAAAGGCAGAAGCTAAAATTAATGCTTTAAAAGAATTGAAGCTTTCTTATTCTGAAAAGCAGCAGTTGGAGGCTTTTGAAGTAATATTAAAGGATAAACAAGTTCGTTTAGCCGCAAACCAAGGCTAGGCATTTGTAACTATATTAAAACTCCGGCCATCTCAACTGAGGTGGTCGGAGTTTTTATTTTTGGGTGAGCTCTATTTTGGAGGTTATGTCGTGAACTTTTAGTTTATGAGGTGTTATTTTCAATATTAAACCTGAAAACAGATAAGGCCATTTTTTTTGAAAAAGATGAAGAAGAATAAGAGGTGGGGTGTAAAAAGAGTGCTACTTCTATTAGGAGGATTACTTTTTGTGGTCATCATGGCTGTTGTGCTTTTCTTCTTTTCCGTAAAATGGGGCGCCTTTGGTCCCTTGCCGGGAGATGAAGAGTTGAGCGATATCCGCAATGCCACAGCTACTTTGGTGTATTCATCAGATGACAAGGTTATCGGTAAAATATTTTCCGAAAATCGCACCAATGCTGACCTTACCGAACTTCCCCAACATTTGCTGGATGCACTGGTAGCCACCGAAGATGCCCGTTTTTACGAGCATGAAGGCGTGGATAAGAGAAGTATGCTCCGCGTTGTGGTAAAGAGTATTATTCTGCAGGATGAAAGTGCCGGTGGCGGTAGTACCATTACCCAGCAGTTGGCTAAGAACCTTTATGGGAGAAGGGATTTCAGCTTTCTTACCCTTCCGGTAAATAAGTTTAAGGAAATCATTCTGGCCAATCGCTTGGAAGAACTTTATTCCAAGGACCAGATTCTGGAGTTCTACCTAAACACGGTTCCGTTCTCCGAAAACACTTATGGTATAGAAGCCGCCAGTCAGCGATTTTTCAGTAAAAAGCCTTTTCAACTACTGGTGGAAGAGTCCGCAGTTTTGATTGGGATGCTAAAGGCCAGTACCTATTATAATCCACGTTTGCATCCTGACCATGCCCTAAAAAGAAGAAATGTGGTACTGCACCAAATGGTGCGGTATGGCTATCTGCCAAAGCCAACCTATGACAGCTTAAAGGTAAACGAGCTTAAGCTGGATTATAATAAGTTGGGCGAAGACTCGCGTGCCCCTTATTTTATGACCCATGTAAAATCTAAGGCATTAGAACTGTTGGAGGATAAATTGGCGGAGGATGGCGAACCTTATGATTTGGAGCAGGATGGATTAAAGATTTATACCACCCTCAATTTGGAGATGCAGCAGGCAGCTGATGCGGCCATTAAAAAGCACATGACCCGATTACAGCATTTATTTGATCAACACTGGAAGGGACGAAAACCATGGGGCGCACAAACCAATGTTTTTGATTCGGAGTTGATAAGAAGTCGGAGTTATCAAAATCTGAAACGGAAAAATTTACCCGAAGACTCCATTAAATACTATCTCAACCTAAAGCACCCTGTGCAGGTATACGCCCCTCAGGGTGATACGGTTTTGGAGATGAGCATCAGGGATTCGGTTGAATATTATCTAAAGCTGCTCAACTGTGGATTTTTAGCAATGCAGCCCAGTAGTGGACAGGTATTGGCATGGTCGGGCGGGCTTAACCATCGCTTTATGCCGTATGATCATGTACTAACTAAAAGGCAGTCGGCATCTACCTTTAAGCCCATAGTTTATGCTGCTGCCCTCAGTAAGGGTGCAGATCCGTGTGGTTATATAAGCAATGAGCAAAGGGTATATGAGGAGTATGAAAACTGGACTCCTCGTAATTATGATAATGAGTATGGCGGCTATTATAGTATGAAGGGGGCCTTAACCAAATCGGTAAACGTGGCCGCTGTACAAACGCTATTTGAAACCGGTATCAGTAATGTGTTGATTATGGCGCGCCAGCTGGGGATTAACAGTAAATTACCTTCCGATCCTTCTGTGGCGCTGGGCACAGGCAGTGTTTCATTGTACGAAATGGTACAGGCGTATTCTGTATTTGCCAATGGAGGTTATGAGTTACAACCCTACTTTATTCAACGTATTGAAAACGCTAAGGGAGAGGTGCTTTACCAACATGATGGCCCAAACACTAAAAGGCGAATTTTGGCTGAAGATATACCGGCCATGATAAATGAAATGTTGCAGGCCGTTGTAAATAATGGAACAGCCACTCGTCTGCGCAATGTGTATGGTTTGTCAAATTCCCTTGCGGGAAAAACAGGTACTGCTCAAAACTATACGGATGGTTGGTTTATCGGGTACAACCCAAATATTGTGGCCGGAGTTTGGGTAGGCGCTTCCAGCCCAGTTGTTCACTTTAGGAGTGGAGCCTATGGCAGTGGTTCGGCAATGGCATTGCCCATATTTGGGGAGTTTTTCAAAAACATCAACAAATCTTCAGATCTTAATTTCTACACTAAAGCGAGTTTTGATGAGCTATCCCCTGAGCTTCAATCAAGAATGGATTGTGAAGACTTTAGAGAGGAAACCATTTTTGACTCCTTTTTCGGGATTTTCAGAGATGAGGAGGGCAAGCCAATTTCTCCCGGAAAGGAAGAAGAGCCTGAAAGCGATGCAAAACCGGAAAAGAAGGGATTTTTGGAGAGGATATTTAAAAGGAAGAATTAGCTCTTAGACCCTAGACACTGTCACGCTGAGCGACAGTCGAAGCGCTTTACCATCCCCATCCAAATTCATGATGTTTGAGTTTAGAACTTCTTATTTCGCATTTACTTTCTACCCCGGATATCCAAACACCCTTCTCAAAATTTCACTTACTCTGGCCGCTGGGTCTTGCCTGATTTTGGCTTCTTCCTGAGCAATTACTACAAAGAGTCCATCCAGGGTTTCGGCCAATACATACTCATCCAGGTTAGGATTTACCTTTTGTACAAAGGGAATTTTATTATAGTTATCTGCCAATGGGCTCCAATATTTGGTTAGCTGTACCTGATCTAAAGTTGTTTTAATCACCGGGCGGAATTCCGCCTCCAGTTTGGATTGGGTAGTCCGCTTTAAAAACTGAGTGGCTGCATCGTTATTGCCACGCCAAATGTCATATACATCCTGTAAAGTAAGTTGCTTTATGGCACCCACAAAAATGTTGGTTGCTTTAGCGGAGGCTTGTTCTGCACCATGGTTCATGGTTTCCACAAATTGATCTACCTGTGCACCCAACCCAAGATTTCGGGCGGTTTCCTCTACTTTTTTGGCTTCTGGTGGAAACTCAATTTTGATAAGCGAGTTGTTTAGGAAGCCATTGGTTTGGGAGGTTTGGGCAATCGAATTTTTTGCCCCAACAATTAAAGCCTCCTTAATGCCTCTTGAAATTTCAGCCTCAGTAGGAGGTGTAGTCATTGTTCCGGCTGTTTCCAGCACAGCCCCAAGTTGGTCGCAGGAGGTTAAGATAAGCAGGCAGAAAGCGATAATAGAAATTCTCATGGTTACAATTTTTTCAAATGTAATAAGGTGAAATGGGTTTTGTTGGTTCACAAAGTTTAGTGATGTAAAAATTAAACATTCTGATATTTAATGAGATGTGAGATTTTCACCCGATTTGTGTTTTGGCAGCAAACTAAAATCAACATTCTGTCGTCCTTTTGGGGATAACTAATAATTTCAATTAATGAAAAAGAGCTTTTTGCTTTTGGCCTTCGCGGCCACAATTTTTGTAGCCTGTGATGAGGATGACAAAGGCGGTGAACAACCAAAAACCAACAAAGAACTTATTGTTGGAAAGTGGACAAGTACAAAAGTTAGTACTTATACCTACGATCAAACCAATATGGATACTACCGATAGCTTTTCTCTAA